>WFYB01000119.1 GCA_015490315.1 Sulfurovum sp.
GCAGGCGGCGGCCGATATGACAAGCTGGTCGAATACCTTGACGGCAAACCGACCCCTGCTGTCGGCTTCGCCATAGGGATCGAGCGTATCATGGAACTGATCAAAATGCCGAAGAAGCAAAAAGAGGGTATCTATATGGGTGCGATGACACCTGAAGCGGTAGAGCATCTTTTCCCGCTTGCAGCCAAAAAACGCAAAGAGACCAAAGTCACAGTCGAATATACTCCCAAAGGGTTCAAAACCCACATGAAAGGTGCTGACAAAGCCGGTGCGCGCTATGCCCTTCTTATAGGTGAAGATGAACTCAAAAACGGTACTGTATGGATCAAAGATTTGGAAACCAAAGAGGAAAATATTATAAAATTAGAAGCGTTCTAAACGCTTCTAACTAAAAACTGAATCTACTTTTAAAACCTGTAATTTGCAATCACACGATACTGCTGAAAATCATCCAGTTGCGAGATAGTACCATCTTCTCTGGCTGAAGTATTATTTTTTACGAAAATTCCTTTTAATGCAACAGAAAAATGTTTATCATATTTGTAGGAGAGTACTACATTGAAGTCTTTCTGTTTTCCTTTTGTAAACTTATCATTATCCGCAATCATATAAGCAAATGAAGTTTTAATACCTTTAAAACCGGTAAAATCATACCCTTGCGTATAAGAAAACTTAAAAGATTTTGTACCACCGATATAGATACTATCTGCAGTCAAACCTTTTCCATAATTTGATACAAACAAATCATTTGAAGTGATCATATTGGTATAAAGAGGTGTGCCATCCCAAGGCAATACAAGGCTGTCATGGACACTATCATCGCTACTGATATAAGTATAGCCCATCATGAAACTACTTTCTTGATAATGAATATCCCCTTTAAATGAAAAAGCCTCAGTATTAATCTTTTTCCCACCTGTCAAAGAACCTACAGATGATAAATTGGTATTTGCAGTCCCAATACTTCTTTGAATGATGCTCTCAAATCCAAGATTGTACGTATAGTTGTCATTTGTGCCTGTATAATTTATATTTGCATAAACTGAATTAAGAAAGTTCTTTGCATAATAATCATAAGCTGAAGCAGAGAACTGATCATGCTTCCATAATAGAGATGCCACAAGCAAGTCCCCTTTAGTATCTCCGGTAATTGCTTTAGTGTTTGCTCCGAGTGCGTGTTCAACTATATTAATAAAATCATTCGAAGTTCTTTGTTTGAAGTGTGTCAGATAATCTCCCTCCAAAGTCAACCCTTGATCTTCTATATGATAGCCAACTCTCGCACCCTGTACAGCGGAAGGCAGCATGCGTACTGTTTTTGCATCTATCAGTGGCGTTTTTACTACTTGGCGACCATAATTTATAAAGAAGTTGTTGTAATCATAATTTACAAATGCTTCTCCAAGTACAGTAAAAGATTTCTGGGCAATATCACCAGAAGGATTGCCGTTGTCCAGCCTAACACCATTGTCACGTCCCAAAATCGATGTATCGACCGCTCCACTCAATCCAAAACCATTAGTGGTCATAAATGTGGCTTGTGCACTAATACCGTACAAAGGTGCTGTTTTATAGCCCAATGTTCCACCTATCGCATTGGCATTAGCAGAAGTATCTTTATGTGGAATATCGTTTTGCTTATCCGTTTGGATATAGTAATATTTAATATTTCCATAGGCTTTACCTTCTTCAAACATGGAAGCAACATTGTCTGCACTATGTACATATACTATGCCCAATAGAGTACCTATCAGTAATTTTCTCATTTTATCTTCTCCTTGTTTGTATAGAATAATCATAACCATAATGAAATAAAAATATATTTTTTATAGTATTTAGCAGATAACATTATGGGAATATTTTATATTTTCCCTATAGATCTTAAGTATTCCATCAATACAGAGAATATTTTTAATATATAATACTTATTAAAAGTATGGTTTTGTGCAGAATTTATAATCTTATAAAGCATTTTCGCTCATAATTGCTTCCTCTTTAATATCAAATCTATTATACTCATAGGATAAATCATTTCTAACAAGGAAGAAACATGCAAAAAAATATCAAACTGCTACTTAGCACAATTGCAGCACTTACACTCTGCAATGTCCAACTGAGTGCAAATGAAACAAAAGCCCATACAGACCATTGGGGTTATACAGGACACAATACCCCTGACAAATGGGGGAAATTGTCCGAAAAGTTTAGGGAATGTGGTGTAGGTCTCAACCAATCACCGATCAATATTACGAACTCTCTACATGCCAACCTGCCTCCACTCTCACCAAACTATAGCCACAGCTCAAAAAACATTGTAGACAACGGACATACAATACAGGTCAATATGGAACCGGGTGATACAGTTACTATAGACGGCATTACTTTTGAACTCAAACAATTTCACTTTCATTCACCTAGTGAAAACCAAATTGATGGAAAGTCTTTCCCGCTTGAAGCTCATTTCGTTCATGCAGATAAAAAGGGTGATCTTGCAGTCATTGCTGTAATGTTCCAAGAGGGTGAGGCGAATCCGGAGTTAGAAAAAATATGGGCAGATATGCCAAATAAAGAAGGTGACACCAAAGTATTGCAACTAAAAGAAATTGCAAAAAAACTTCTACCCAAAGACAAGCATTACTATAGGTTCAATGGTTCTCTCACAACACCACCTTGTACAGAAGGTGTGAGATGGTTTGTGCTCAAGCAGCCGCTAACCGTTTCAAAAGAGCAAATTAAAAAATTCCATGATGACACTATGCATCACAACAATAACAGACCTATCCAGCCACTGGATGCAAGAATAATTGTTGACTAGAGCAACAACGTACAAAGAATGCTTTATCTTAAGGCATTCTTGCTCCTCTTCTATCTAATCCACTCAAGCAGATCCAGACTTAAGCGATTCATTACTCTATTAGTTGCTGCGGCATATCCGGCTGCATCTACTGTCGGTGTAGGCTCCTTGTAGGTAAAACGCCGGCTTTTGATCAGTTTGCCGCTGCGCATATCAACAAGGGCAAATTCGATAGAGATAACAGCATAGGAATCGTTCCCTCTGATATAGTGACAAAGATCATAGACCACACTTTCCAGACGCATATCTTCAGGCACAGATGACTGGAAAGGGAGTACTGCTTTGTAGAGCCTGCTCTTTTGCAGTGTCTGGATTAGATTTCCCTGAATCAGTTTGCCGATACTGTTGGACCATTGGGAGTTCTGATAGTATCCCCGTTCATGCATGCTGTAGGAGTATGTCATTTTATAACTGAGAGGCTCACGGATCGAGAGAGGGAAAGAGACTTTGAGTACTTTGTTACGATAGGGACTCTGCGCAAATGCCTCTGCTTTTGGCGGCATCAGTGTATAGATGTTTAGTGGCGGTGCCTCTTTGAGACTACACCCTGCCAGCATCAATAAAAGAGACAATACTCCCATACATTTCAGTGTAAGACTCTTGTGCATATACCTGTTAGACTTCATTCCCCCGGTCCTTTGCGTGGTTTTCTCGATTTGAAGATAAAGTCGCTTGGACTCTCTTCCATCTGACGGATCAAACCGTTGATCTGGCTTGTCAGCAGCGAAGTATCGATGATCAGCGGCTCGAAAATCTGTTTGAGATCATAATCACCGCGGTTAAGCCCTTTTTCCACTTTGAGGGTTACGCGGTTGAAGTTTTTTGTGGTCTGCTGCAATTTTTTGAGTGCCGGTACAGTTGCCTGGCTGATCGCATGAAAATCGCGCTGCATAATATGAAAATCTGCCGTAGCACCGCTCACTTTTTTATCAAGGTTTTTCATTGATACTTTAAGCTCATTGACTGCAGATGTCACCTCATCGAGCGAATCGATCGCCTTGCTCTCCAGAAGTTCCGCTTTTTGTGTGACCTTTTTGGTATTTTCCAAAATCTGGTCGATATTCTCTATATTTTTGGTCGTAAATATCCTCTGGCTCTTCTCAAGCAGGGCATTGAGCTGCTCACTAAGTAGCCCTATCCCCTCTTTGGCTTTGAAAAACCAGGAGGGTTTGCTCTTGATCACCGGGATAAATCCGGGGCGGGGTTGAAGGGTTTTTGCCTCATTGCTACCGCCGTCGATCACCACCGAAAGCAGTCCGGTCACACCGATCATCTCGAGATGGGCTACCATATCCTCCTTGATCGGTATACCGTGCTTGATCTTGACCAGTACTTCAACACGTTCCACATTGTTCGGATCGATACGTATCGCCGCCACACGCCCTACATCCACCCCCTTGAGCTTCACCGTCGAATCTTTCGAAAGTCCCGCAACCGACTCGGTAAAGTAGATCTTGTAGGTATCATACTGCTCTTTCATATCGAACTTCGCCAGCCAAAAAGCAAAGAGGATCAACCCTGCACCAAATAGCAATACAAAGAGTCCCACCACAGTATAATTGACCTTACTGTACATTTTCTGCCTTTATCTTCCCGAGATACTTCTCTTGGGTATATTCATTTTTGAAGAATGCTTCAACAAACGGATGTGTAGATTGTAACACATTTTTCAGATCGCCCTCCACTACCACATGCTTGTCTGCAAGCACTGCCATACGGTCAACGATACTGAAGATCGAATCAAGATCATGGGTGATCATCACTACCGTAATCCCCAACAGCTCCCTGAGCTCTACGATCAGCTTGTCAAAATTGCGCGCACCGACAGGATCAAGACCGGAAGTAGGCTCATCGAGAAAAAGCAGCTTTGGATCCATCGCCAGCGCACGTGCCAGTGCCGCACGTTTGATCATCCCGCCGCTGAGCTCAGAGGGATAGAGTGCACCGACATGAGGTGCGAGCCCCACCATAGCGATCTTGGTACGCACCAGTTCCTCTCTGAGCTGCTTACTCAGGTCGGTGTACTCTTTGAGCTGCAGTTCGATATTTTCTGCGACGGTCAGCGAAGAGTAGAGCGCACCAAACTGAAAGAGTACCCCCCACTCTCTGCGCAACTCCTGCGCCTCTTCATAGCTGATATCCGTCACATCATACCCCAAGACCGTGATCTTGCCGGCAGTCGGTCGCAGCAGCATGATCATCTCTTTCATCAGGACAGATTTGCCTGAGCCGCTCTCTCCGAGAATACCATAGATCTCATGTTCATTTACATGGAGATTGACGCCGTCATGTATCGTACGCTCCCCGAAGCGTGTTACCACATCTTTGACCTCGATCACTCTTTTTGGACTCATAGACCAAGCTCCGTATAGATCACCGAGAAGAGCGCATCAAATGCGATGACCAGAAAGATAGAGTTGACCACAGAAGCTGTCGTCTGCAGTCCGATACTCTCAGTATTATCCGAGACCTTGAAACCGCGAAAACACCCTATCGCCGCAATCACAAAGGCAAAGACCGGTCCCTTGATCATGCCCAGTATATAGTGCTTGACCTCCAGTACCTCATAGAGACGATCCACAAACATACCAAAGGTGATATGCAGTTGCAGACCTGATGCCACCATGCCTCCAAAAATTCCGACGATATCGGCAAAAAAGATCAAAATGGGCAGGGCAATGATCAAAGCGACGATACGCGGCAGCACCAGGAAATTGTAGGGATCAAAGCCCATGGTACGCATGGCAGCGATCTCTTCAGTGATCTTCATCGCACCGATCTCTGCGGTATAGGCAGAGCCGCTTCGTCCTGCGATCACGATCGCTGTGATCATGGGTCCAAGTTCCCGTGTGATTGAGATACCTACCGTATCGACGATGAAGATATCTGCACCAAATTTGGCAAGCTGCACCGCACCCTGATAGGCGATGACCATCCCGACAAGAAAGGCGGTCAGACCGATGATCATCAATGCACTAAAACCGGACTGATAGATATGATATACCGTCTCTTTGAGCCGAAAGAAACGCGGATGGGTGATCACATGAAATGCCGTGATCATCGTCTCCCCCAAAAAGGTGAGAAAATCCCTGAAGTCACTGTAGAGTCCAACAACCTTCTTGCCCAGACTCTCAAGAAAATGCTCTTCTCTCGGCGGTACGCTCTCATGCATACTTTTGACCAAAAGGTTGTACATCTCCTGCTGTTTAGGGGTGTAGCCTACCACTTTGACCTCTGTATGTTTTTGGAAACGCTCCAGATACTCGATAAAGAGCAGTACTCCCGCACTGTCAAAAAGCTTTACACCACTTACATCCCAGATGATCTTCCGATCAGTCGGTACCTTCTGAAGCAGCTTCTCTATCTGCGGTACTGTTTTGATCGTCCACTCACCCTTGCTGATAAGTTTCAAATACTGCTCATGGTCTTCATAGAGAAGGTAGGCACTGTTCATAGGGACTATTATAGGTAAGATTAGATTAAGTTTTGATATAATTGTCAGATCATAAATACAAGGATTGGGCATGAAGCAGTTTGGTCTCTCCATATGGGGTGATGACAATTTCATTATTGAAGATGATACGATCAATATCAATTATGCTTCTCGCCCCTCACTGCTTCAGATCACTAAAGAGATTCGAGAGAAAGGCTACAAGGGACCCCTGCTGCTGCGCTTCCCGCACCTGATCGAGAAACAGATATCGACCCTCTTTAAGACCTTTGCCAAAGCGAAGAAAGAGTTCAAGTACAAGGGTGGGTTCCATGCTGTTTTTCCGCTAAAAGTCAATCAGTTCCCCAATTTTGTCGATGCATTGATCGATGTCTCCAAACCTTATGACTACGGTCTCGAGGCAGGCTCCAAAGCGGAGTTGATCATCGCTATGAGCAAGACACCCATCGGGGCACCTATCACGGTCAACGGTTTCAAAGACAAAGAGATGATCTCACTCTGTTTTATCGCCGCAAAGATGGGACACAATATCACAGTCACCATCGAAGGACTCGGAGAGCTGGAGACTATCGTACAGGTGAACAGGGAGTTCAATGCCCATGCCCACACATCCGTTGCACCAAAGATCGGTGTACGTATCAGACTGCACAGTTCGGGGATCGGTCTCTGGGCAAAAAGTGGCGGATACTCCTCCAAGTTCGGGCTCACCTCCACAGAGCTGCTTGAAGCATACAGACTGCTTGAGAAGCATGATCTGCTCGAACAACTCTGGATGGTGCATTTCCATATCGGCTCTCAGATGGGAGACATTGCACCGCTCAAAAAAGCCCTCAGGGAAGCGGGCAATATCTATGCCGACCTCAAACGCCGCGGTGCCCACTCACTCAGTGCGATCAATATCGGGGGCGGTCTGGCGGTAGAGTACTCCCAACATCCCCATGCACAGGAGCGTAACTATTCGCTCGATGAGTTTGCCAATGACGTGGTCTATCTGATGCAGGAGATCGCCAAACAAAAAGGGGTCGAAGAGCCTGACATCTTTACCGAGTCAGGTCGCTATATCGCAGCGTCCCACTCAGTACTTGTCGCACCCGTACTGGAGCTTTTCTCGCAGGAGTACACCGAGAACGGGCTGCGCCTCAAAGCACAAAACCCTCCTCTGATCGAAGAGCTCTACGACCTCTACCGCAACATCAAGCGCAAAAACGCACGTGAGTATCTGCATGATGCGCTTGATCACATGGAGAGCCTGCTGACACTCTTTGATCTGGGCTATATCGATCTTGAAGACCGATCCAACACCGAGATCCTCGTCAATCTCATCATCAAAAAGGCGATAGCCTTGCTAAAAAATGAAGATACAGATGAGCTCAAAAAACTACAGGATCGTATACAGGAGAAGTATCTGGTCAATTTCTCTGCCTTTCAGTCACTGCCTGACTTTTGGGGACTTGCACAGCACTTCCCCATCGTACCCCTTGACAGACTCAGTCAGAAACCTACCAACCCTGCCAGTATCTGGGATATCACTTGCGATTCGGACGGAGAGATCGGCTTCAACCGTGACCTTCCTCTCTACCTGCACGATATCGATGTGAGCAAAGAGGAGTACTTTATCGGCTTTTTCCTGACCGGTGCCTATCAGGAGGTACTCGGGATGAAACACAACCTCTTTACCCACCCTACTGAAGCGGTGATCCGCTTCGATGACTCAGGAGAGTACACGATCGACGATCTCATCGAGGCACAGGATCTCATGGATGTGCTCGACGATCTTGACTACGATACCGGTGTGATCGACAAAACACTCAAGTACCGCATAGAAGAATCCGACCTGATCACAGCGGAAGAGAAGCGTGAGATGCTCGGCAAACTTTATCTCTATTTAAGTGAAAACAGTTATCTTAAGACCATTCAAGCGATTAACGAAAACGATGCATAAGGAAAGTATGTGAATCTATTTAAACTGATCAAAGAGGATTTTGCGACGATCAAAAAGAATGACCCGGCACTCCACTCACCGTTGGAGCTCTTTTTTAACTACCCTGGGCTCTGGGCACTCTTTTTTTATCGTATCGCGCACTGGTTTCATAAGCGCGGACTGCGTTTTATCCCAAGGCTCATTTCCGCACTGGGGATGTTCCTGACGATGATCGACATCCATCCGGGTGCGACGATAGGACGCCGGGTCTTTATCGATCACGGAGTGGGTGTGGTCATCGGGGAGACTGCCATCATCGAAGATGATGTCCTGATCTATCAGCAAGTCACCCTCGGAGGGGTCAGCACCAGCCCGGGCAAGCGTCACCCTACCGTACAGAGCGGTGTTGTTGTCGGTGCAGGTGCCAAAGTGCTTGGCAACATCGTCATAGGCAAGGACTCCAAGATAGGTGCCAACTCTGTCGTGATCAAAGATGTCCCGCCATGTGCTACTGCTGTAGGTATCCCTGCACGTATCGTACGCTGTGCAGACGAAGCATCCCAGCCGCTGAGCCACAACCAGATCCCCGATGTCAACAGAGAGATATTCCAGTATCTTCTCAAGCGTATCGAAGTACTCGAAGAGGCGCTTCCACAAGAGAAAAAAGAACGTATCAAAGAGATGGATCACGAACTTGATGAACTCTACGACAACTTCATCCACTCTATGGATTAAACCCCCTGAACAATCATTCACGGAGGTTTCACGCGATGGCGACAAAGGAGCACTCAACCCATGCAATGGGCGCTTGCGTTTGCGACTGCCGGAGCTATCGCGTGAAACCGCAGTTTATCAGAGGTCTCGATTAACATTGGAAAAGATATTATCATTTGACACTTTTTTCTACAAAGAGGGGTTATCTTTGTTATAAGATCAGCTTCTTAGTCAGCTATCAAGCGATTTTCGTTATAATCTATCCAATTTCAACACACTAATCAAAAGGGTTTTCATGCTTCTTTCAGACCGCATCCAAACACTCTCTCCATCTTTGACCATCGCCATCTCTTCACTTGCACGTGAACTGAAAGCGCAAGGCAAAGATATCCTTTCATTCTCGGCGGGTGAACCCGACTTCGGTACACCGCAGCGTATCAAAGAGGAGGCGATCAAGGCAATCAATGACGGCTTTACCCAATATACTGCCGTCCCGGGTATCCCGGAGCTTCTGGATGCAGTCGCGACCAAACTCAAAAGAGACAACAACCTTGACTATGCTCCCTCCGATATCATCGTCAGTAACGGCGCAAAGCAGTCACTCTTCAACCTCTTTCAGGCGACGCTTAATCCCGGTGATGAAGTGATCATCCCTGCACCCTACTGGGTCACCTACCCTGAGCTTGTCAAGTATGCAGGGGCAACGCCTGTCATCATCGAGACCGATGAGATCGGCAACTTCAAGATCACTGCTGATCAGCTCAAAGCGGCTATCACCCCAAAGACAAAAATCCTGATCCTCACCTCTCCCTCCAACCCGACAGGCTCTGTCTATTCCAAAGAGGAGCTTGAGTCTCTTGCAGAAGTACTGAAAGATACCGATATTATCGTGGCATCCGATGAGATGTATGAGAAGCTGATCTACGATACAGACTTTGTCGCTGCAGCGAGTATCTCGGAAGATATGTACAACCGTACCGTGACGATCAACGGACTGAGTAAATCTGTAGCGATGACCGGTTGGCGTTTCGGCTACCTTGCCAGCCCCAACAAAGAGCTGATCTCTGCGATGAACAAACTACAAAGCCAAAGCACCTCCAACATCAACTCTATCACCCAAAAGGCAGCCATCCCTGCCCTGCTCGGGGAAGTTGATGACGAGATCGAAACCATGAGACAGGCATTTGAAGCCAGAGCCAAAGAGGCTGTAACACTCTTCAATGATATCGACGGACTATCCGTCCTCAAACCGCAGGGGGCTTTCTATCTCTTCGTCAATATCAAGGATATCTCCAACGACTCTATTGAGTTCTGCAAAGAGCTGCTGCAGGCTACCGGGGTCGCTGTTGTTCCGGGGATCGGGTTTGGGAGTGAAGGCTATTTCAGATTTTCATTCGCGACCGATATCACGACGATCCGTGAAGGAATCAGGCGTATCGAAAAATTTGTCAAGAGCAAGAGAGAAGGCTAAGGGCTTAGGGCTTAGGGCTTAGGGCTTAGGGCTTAGGGCTTAGGGCTTAGGGCTTAGGGCTTAGGGCTTAAGCATAATATTTACTTATGCTGTGTTAAACCTTAAACCTTAAACCTTAAACCTTAAACCTTAAACCTTAAACCTTAAACCTTAAACCTTAAACCTTAAACCTTAAACCTTAAACCTTAAACCTTAAACCTTCATTCCTATCAGACTCATAAATCTGCCACTGCATCCCTTCTCTTTTCGGTACGAGAAGTAGGTATTGCTCTCGCACGCAGTACAGATACCGCTCTGCTCTATCTGCGCTTGGGGTACACCTGTATCCATTAACTGCATTTTGTTTGCCAAAGGGAGATCCAGCATATATTTGCCATTTTTCTTTGCTTTCAGCACTTCCGGTATCTTACAAAAGTGTGAAGCGACATCCTCATCTACTTCATAGCAGCACTGGCCAA
>WFYB01000120.1 GCA_015490315.1 Sulfurovum sp.
ATTATACCATGCTTTGATCAATTAAGGTTTGTGCTTAGCTTTTTAGTGTTTCAAAATAGATCACATAGATATACTCACACATATACCATTTATGCTAAAATAACACTACTTTTTCCAAGGAGCTTCCATGTCAAATAAAACCCTCATTATCGGTGCCGGCGGTGTTGGGAATGTTGTTGCCTTCAAATGTGCAATGAATCGTGAAACTTTCGGAGAGATCACCCTTGCCAGCCGTACCAAGAGCAAGTGCGATGCCATCGCCCAAAACGTCAAAGCAAAAACTGGTGTAGAGATCCAAACGGCACAGGTCGATGCAGACAGTGTTGAAGAGCTTGTCGCACTCATCAGAGAGATAGACGCAGATATCCTCATCAATGTGGCACTCCCCTATCAAGACTTGACCATCATGGATGCCTGCGCTGCATGTGGGGTAGACTATCTCGATACAGCAAACTACGAACACCCCGATGAGGCGAAATTCGAGTACAAAGAGCAGTGGGCAAGAGACCAGCTCTTTAGAGAACAGCACATTATGGGACTGCTTGGCAGCGGGTTTGACCCGGGCGTGACCAACGTCTTTGTTGCTTATGCGCAGAAGCATTACTTTGACGAGATCCACACCATCGACATCCTCGACTGCAATGCCGGTGACCACGGCTACCCCTTTGCAACCAACTTCAACCCCGAAATCAACCTGCGTGAAGTGAGTGCCAAAGGGCGTTACTGGCAAAGAAACGAGCATGGAGAGGGAGAGTGGATAGAGACTGAACCCATGGCAATCAAACAAGTATGGGACTACCCCGAAGTGGGTCCAAAGGACAGCTACCTGCTCTACCATGAAGAGATGGAGTCACTGGTCAAGAACATCCCACATCTAAAACGCATCCGCTTCTTTATGACCTTTGGTGAGAGCTACCTGACACACATGAGAGTACTGGAGAATGTCGGAATGCTTGGCATCGAACCGGTCGAGCATCAGGGACAGAAGATCATCCCCATCGAGTTTCTCAAAACCCTGCTGCCAGACCCTGCCAGCCTTGGTCCACGTACCAAAGGCAAGACCAACATCGGTGTCTTTGTCAAGGGTATCAAAGAGGGTGAGCCCAAAACGGTTTACATCTACCAAGTCAGCGACCATGAAAAATGCTACGAAGAGGTGATGAGCCAGGCGGTCAGCTACACTACCGGTGTACCAGCAATGATCGGTGCCAAACTGATGCTGGAGAAAAAGTGGTACCAAGAGGGCGTGCACAACATGGAAGAGTTTGACCCCGATCCGTTTATGGAAGAGCTTAACAAACAGGGGCTGCCTTGGCAGATAATGGAACTCGACGCCGATGCTTCACTGGAAGTAAAAGAAGTATAACGTGACACCTGCTTTTCTGCTCAAAAAATTCGTCTCTCTCTTTTTGATGCCTTTTTCGATAGGTATCATACTTCTCGGGCTGGGATATATGAATCTGAAACGGGGTAAAGAGAGAACAACCAAAGCACTCATGTTTGCCGGTATCCTATGGCTCACACTCTTCTCCTATGATCCGCTTGCAAATTTGATGCTCCATCCACTCGAACATCGTTACCCTGCGATGCTTACAGCGCCTCAATCGATCCGTTATATCTATGTCCTTGGCGGAGGACACCATACAGACAGATCGTTGCCTATCACATCACAGATCGAAGCTGAATCCATTGTGAGACTTATAGAAGGTGTTCGTCTCTACCGCCTGCTTGAAGGCAGAGCCAAACTGATCGTTTCCGGTTACAGCGGTCTGCATGATCCAAACAGCCATGCACGTATGGAGCAGAGACTTGCAGTAGCTTTGGGTATCCCTGTAGAAGCTATCATTATTGTCCCGGAAGCAACAGACACAGAAAATGAAGCAATAGCGGCAAAAAATATTGCAGGAGAGACTCCACTCGCTCTTGTCACTTCTGCACATCACATGCCACGTGCTATGCGTTGGTTTAGCAAAAAAGGTCTGCATCCCTATCCTGCCCCTACCTATCACCTCAGCTCACTCAAGCATCCACATTATTTTGGTATCTTTTCAGTTGATGCACTGCGCAAATCAACAATATGCTTTCATGAATTTATAGGGATGCTCTGGCAGGAAATGAAAGGTATAATAAGTTAGGTAATTTAGAGGTAACATTTTTTCAGTACCATTCACTCACTTAAAAATTTAATAAAGGAGTGACTAATGATTAACTACCTATATGATACACTATTTTGCCAGATATCCACAGATATTTTCGTTGCACTTGATAAGTATTTTGGGGCAGAAGACTTCATCTAAATGATATCTCGTTTTGCCCCTTTTCCTTTTACCTTCTAATTATTATCAAACAGAAGGTATCATAACCCATGTATTTTTCCGGTTTTCCAAAAGAAGGACTTGATTTCCTTCACAAAATTATCCTCAACAACTCCAAAGCATGGTTTGATGCGCACAAAGAGGATTATGAACGCTTCATCGTTGCACCCAACAAAGCCTATGTCGAAGAGATGGGCGAACATCTGCAGATACTTGTACCGACCATCCATGCCATTCCAAAGGTCAACAAATCCCTTTTTCGTATCTACAGAGATGCTCGTTTTCATCTGAGTGATCCGATCAAAGAGCGTATCGGGATTATCTTTTGGCAGGGAGCAGGTCACAGAATGCAAAGCAGCAGCTTTTATATGCACTATGACCCTTTTGAAGTCTTTGTCGCTACCGGGATACGCAACTTCAAGCCGCCGCTGCTCGCCGCCTACCGTGAGTATATTCAACATGATGCCCATAGGGAGTCCCTCCACTGTATCCTGCAACGCCTCCAAAAGAAGGGATACAAAATCCCCGCACCGAAATACAAGCGTATGCCAAGAGATTGCGACCCGACACTGAGCCACAGTGGACTTTTTCGTATGGGAAGTCTCTACGCCTACACTACATTCCCGCCGGATGAGACCTTCCACTCCGAAGCGATCATCCAACGCAACTTCAAAATCTATGAGGATATGCACGATCTGCACCAGTGGGTCTACGAACTGACACGCTTCACATCATAAGCATGGGAACAGGAAATACACAAAAAGTGCACACTCTTGCTCTATATTGATGTATGCATAAGGAGCTGTTATGAAACATCATGCACACAAACAAGATCTCTTTTGGCTTAATGATATGCGCTTTCTAGCTGCCATTGCAATCATTATCGTACATATCTCCCAACCTTTCTTTGATCAAAAAGCCACTGTATATCCGCCCAGTTGGTGGATCGCCAATTTCTACCTCTCTGCTAGCATGTGGGGAGTCCCTGTCTTTGTGATGATCAGCGGAGCACTTCTGCTTTCGCCACAGAGGGAGTATAATTCACTTTCTGATTTCTACAAACGACGGCTTAATAGACTCTTTTGGCCCATATTTTTCTGGACACTGGTCTATCTAGTTTTACTCTATATCAAAAACCGCTCTTTGGGACTGCCTACAAGTGCAGACTACTTTACAATCTCCATTGTCAAAGGACACCCATACTATCACATGTGGTATCTCTATATGGTCTGGGGGCTCTATCTCTTTACACCGTTCCTTAGAAAGATAGTCAAGAGCTCTACCCGGATGGAGCTGCTTGTTTTGAGTATCATGCTGATGCTTCTCTCCATAGTGGCGACCTACTTTACCAATGCACATAACCAAGCATTTTTTCTTCTGATGTTTCCTTTCTTCCTCGGTTACTATCTCGCCGGATACCTTATCTCGATCACAGACTTTTATCTTTCGGCACCCAAGTTTTTCCTCTTCCTCTCTATCTTGATTGGCATCATAGCCATCGGAGAACGCCTGCTGCCCGGGCACTTTATGTACAATTTCAGTATCACGATGATCACCTTTTCGATGTTCTTGATGTTCCTTGTCAAAAATAATCACAAAAGGATCCCTTTTAGCCATAAACTACGTGAAAAACTCGCTTCATTCAGTCTCGGCGCCTACTTGATCCACCCTGCAGTGCTTGCAGTGATACGTAAGTTCGACTATTTCGGCTTCCCCATGGAAAAATATCTCTACCTCTCTATTCCTCTTTTGGTAGTCATCGTGACGCTCGTCTCTCTTGCGATTGCCTATACCCTCTCCAAACTGCCACTCTTTCATAAGGTGATCTAACCATACTACACAGCGCTTGCAC
>WFYB01000121.1 GCA_015490315.1 Sulfurovum sp.
GCCCAAATTTGGTATCGTTTCTGTAGGGTTAATTGTTTATAGGTCATGCAATTCCTTTCTTTTTGGTCGAAAAAAGGATAACCTATATTCGGTTAGCCCGCTCTTTCTCGACTATTTTTTAGAAATTGCACTTATTGGTTGAATTGGCGCTCTATTTTTTGCTCATCCGAAATACCTTGCATTGATCCACAACACTACGCAAACGATTCAACATATTGACGAAACACACATTGTGTGTTATAATCAGAAAAATATCCAAAGGATAGGAAATGGCAACAACAAGCAATAAAATCAGAACAAATGTCTATCTCGATGCAGAGATCAAGCAAAAAGCGCAAGAGATCTTTAAACAGTACGGCATAGGTTTGAGCGATGCCTTCAATATCTTCTTGGCACAATCTGTCATGCAAAGAGGCATCCCTTTTGATGTAAAAATCCCAAACAGTGAGACAGCCAAAGCGATCAAAGAGGCACGTGCAGGCAAAAATATGAGCAAAATCTCTCTTGAGGAGCTCAAAAAGGAAACCGGTGCTTGACATTGCTGTTCATAAGCTCTTTGCCAAAGATCTGAAAAAAGCAAAACTCAATCCTACCAATAGCGCCAAGCTCTTTGCCTACATCTCCCTGCTGCTGGAAGAGCATGAATTGCCGGAACAAGCCAAAGATCATAGCTTGAGCGGAGAGTATCAGGATACCAGAGAATTTCATATTAGCGGGGATCTATTGGTCATTTACCGTATTGAAGCCCATACACTGGAGCTTTTGAGAATCGGTACCCATTCACAGCTTTTTAAATAATCGGTTCCTGTTTCTCCTTGACCTTCACTATACCGCCAAATACTTAGCCAGATCAGTCACATCCTCAAGGATGGGATCGGGGCGGATGCCTTTTTCGAGGTCTGTGGGCTGGAATTTGCCTGTTTTGACCAGAGCTGCCTGTAGTCCGGCATCCTGTGCACCTTTGATGTCGCTCTCTATATCATCCCCTACCATTAGCACCTCGTGTGCCTGCAGCCCCATCGAGGCGACTGCGAGATGGAAAAAGGTCTGTGAGGGTTTGCCGATGATGCGTGCCTCTTTGCCAGAGGCGTACTCGAGCGCGCTGATGAAGCCGCCCGCATCCATCGAGAGCTTGCCGTCTTCGTCTTTGAAGTATCTGTTTTTTGCCGCGGCGATGAGTGATGCCCCCTCCATCAGTGCCCTGAACGCTGCGTTGAGATGCGGATAGTCAAAGTTGGTATGGGCATCCCCTACTACCACGAAATCGGGCTTCCCGGATGCAAGCTCGGCAAAGTACCCCTCCGCCTCATCTGTCATCACAGGCAGCACTGTAGCCCCTTGGGCACGGACAAAATCGCGTGTCACATCCAAAGCGGTAAAAAGCTCCTCCCTGCCGATCGCAAAGCCAAAACCTTTGAGCTTCTCGAGGATCGTTTCGGGAAGTGTCCGGGTGGTGTTGGTGACAAAGCGCATCGGATAGCGGGCATGAAGCTTCTCGATCGTCTCCGGTGCACCCTCTATAACACGCTCACCTACATAGAGTACACCCCCGATGTCAAACAGCAATCCTTTGATCGGTTTCATAATGTACCTCCTTTTTTGGTATCAAAAAGATATAAAAGTGTATCATTTCTATTATACTGCAAAAATGCAACCTAAGGTACTTGACCCTTACAGCATTTTTGTGCTATAACTTATAAATAAGATAAAAATTGTATCAATTACACTATTTTCACAAAAAAGGAAACCAAGATGGCACAAGAAGAGATAGACAAAGCCGTCTCCGGCGAGTATACGCTCGGCTTCGAGATCGATGTCGAAACCGATGTCGTACCGCCGGGGCTCAATGATGATGTGATCCGATTCATCTCCAAGAAAAAAGAGGAGCCCGAATGGATGACAGAGCTCAGACTCAAAGCCTACCACAAGTGGCTCAAGATGGAAGAGCCGCACTGGGCACACCTCCACTACGATCCGATCGACTATAACTCCATCTCATACTATGCCGCACCCAAGACGGGAGGCCCTGAGAGTCTCGACGAGGTCGACCCCAAGATCCTCGCCGCATATGAGAAGCTGGGTATCTCCCTTGAGGAGCAGAAGCAGCTTGCAGGCGTGAAGGTCGCAGTTGACGCAGTCGTAGACTCCGTCTCTGTCAAGACAACCTACCAGGAAGAGCTGCAGAAGCACGGTGTCATCTTCTGCTCTATCTCCGAGGCGATCCGTGACTATCCGGAACTGATCCAGAAGTATATGTTCTCCGTCGTGCCGATGACGGACAACTTCTTTGCCGCACTTAACTCTGCGGTCTTTACCGACGGGACATTCGTCTATATCCCCAAAGGCGTACGCTGTCCGATGGAGCTGAGTACCTACTTCCGTATCAATGCACTCAATACCGGACAGTTTGAGCGTACCCTCATCGTCGCGGATGAAGGCAGCTACGTCAGCTACAACGAAGGCTGCTCCGCACCGATGCGTGATGAAAACCAGCTGCACGCCGCAGTGGTCGAGCTCGTCGCGATGAAAGATGCCGAGATCAAATACTCCACGATCCAAAACTGGTATCCCGGAGATGAGAACGGCAAAGGAGGTATCTACAACTTCGTGACCAAACGCGGTCTCTGTAAAGGTGACAACTCCAAGATCTCATGGACACAGGTCGAGACAGGATCGGCGATCACCTGGAAGTACCCAAGCTGTATCCTCAAGGGTGATAACAGTGTCGGTGAGTTCTACTCGGTCGCGGTCACTACCCTCGCCCAGCAGGCAGACACCGGTACCAAGATGATCCATCTGGGCAAAAACACCAGCTCGACGATCATCTCCAAAGGGATCAGCGCCATGAAAGGACAAAATACCTACCGCGGGCTGGTCAAGGTCGGTGCCAATGCCGACGGGGCGAGAAACTACTCCGAGTGTGACTCGCTGCTCATCGGTGATCAGTGCGGAGCACACACCTTCCCCTACCTCGAGTCAAAAGATACCAAGGGGCAGATCGAGCATGAGGCGACCACCTCCAAGATCAGTGATGAACAGCTCTTCTATCTCAGACAGCGCTGTATCAACGAAGAGGATGCGGTCAGCATGATCGTGCATGGATTCTGTAAAGAGGTATTTAGTCAGCTCCCAATGGAGTATGCAGTAGAAGCAAAAGCATTATTGGAATTAACATTAGAAGGAAGTGTAGGATGAGTAACAACAAGAACGAAAAAGTTTTAGAGATCAAAGATGTACATGCAAAGATAGGGAACAAAGAGATCCTCAAGGGGCTCAGTCTCGATCTCGAGCCGGGCAAGGTGCATGCGATCATGGGTCCAAACGGTGCGGGTAAGTCGACACTGAGCAAAACGATCGTAGGACACTACGATGTCGAAATGAGCGGCGGTGACATCATCTACAAAGGCAAGAGCATCAAGGACTGGGAGCCCGAAGAGCGTGCGCTCGAGGGGATCTTCCTCAGTTTTCAGCACCCCGTCGAGATCCCGGGTGTCAACAACGCCTACTTCCTGCGTACAGCAGTCAATGCCAAGCGCAAACACGAAGGCAAAGAGGAGCTCAATGCCGCTGAGTTCCTCAGAGAGATGAAGAAGTACCTCGAACTGCTCGGGATGAAGTCGGATATGATCAGCCGTAGCCTCAACGAAGGCTTCTCAGGCGGAGAGAAAAAGCGTAACGAGATCTTGCAGATGATGATGCTCGAGCCTGATGTGATCATCCTCGATGAGATCGACTCTGGTCTGGATATCGATGCACTTAGAGCCGTGAGTGAGGGGATCAACCGCATGAAGGACGGCAAGCGCAGCTTCCTGGTCATCACCCACTACTCACGTATCCTCGACTATATCGAGCCTGACTATATCCATGTCCTCAAGGACGGCAAAGTGATCAAAACCGCAGGACCGGAGCTTGTAGCACAGCTCGAAGAGCACGGCTATGATGCCATAGAGGAATAAGGCCATGACACTGACAATCAATAATCTCAAAAAGAAGTCGAAAGATGAAATAGCACAGATGCTGGGGCTGACGGACGATCTGCCTCCCAGCAAAGAGGCTGCACTTGAGAGACTCGCAGAGCTTGGCATACCTACCAAGAAGAGTGAGGAGTATCGCTACTTCGATGTCGAAAGCCTCCTTGACAAGAGCTATGAGGTACACCTACATGTACCCAAAGAGCCCAAAATAGGTGAAAAGATCGTTATCGAGAACGGTGTTATCATCGAGGTACCCAAAGGGATGCGTGTCTACTATGACCAGTGCGATGCGCTGGATCTGACACACTACGATCCGATCTATTATCTAAGTCACCTCCTTGCGCCCCATGTTATCAAGATAGACCTTGACGGGGATGCCGAAGTGGAGCTGGTACACCGCTACACCCACAGTGGTGCACTCCTGCCTTACCGCATCGTACTCTTCAATCAGGAGAACCGGCATGCAACGGTCTACGAGACCTTTGAGACCGAAGAGATCTCTGAGAGTCTGATCCTCTACGGGTATGATATGCATATCGCTAAAGACTCCACACTCAGACTGATCAAAACACAGAGTATGGATGAGAACCGCTATGCAATGATCTCTTCAAACCGTATCAAGGTCAATGATCATGCTAATGCGATCATCAAAACCTTTGATCTCGGCGGAGACCATGCCCTGCAGCTGCTAAAAGTCGATCTGGGTACCTACAGCCACATCGATGCCGGACATCTGCTCTATCTCAATCACCAAGCCAAACGAGGTACGGTCAGCAAGATCAACCATATCGGAGAGCATTCTACATCACAGCAGGAAGCCAAAAATATCCTCGACGGCAATGCCCGAGGGATCTTCGATGCACTGATCAAAGTGGAGCACTCCGCCAAATGGACCAAAGCGCACCAGAACTCCAAAGCGATCCTGCTGCACGAAGATGCCTATATGGCAGCCAAGCCGCAGCTTGAGATCTATATCGATGAGCTCGAGGCAAGCCACGGTGCCACCACTGGGCAGCTTGACAGAAAGCAGATATTTTATCTGCAAAGCCGCGGTATCAGCTATGTAGAGGCACGCAAGATGCTTGTGATCGCCTTCGCCAATACCCTCATAGAGACCGTCAAAGATACACGCCACCAAGAGCGCATCCAAAAAGCGTTTGAAAAGGCGTTTTATGCCGGACATAAAGAGCTAAAGAGATAGCCAAAAAGGATAGATAATGGAAAAGATCCAAGATGTTTTAAATCGATATAAAGAGGATTTTGACCTCTTTGCAACCCCCAATGAGAAGATGGAGTATATCTTCGATCTTGGCAAAAAGCACAGCACACTGCCCGAAGAGGCAAAGAATGACGACACCTTTATCCACGGCTGTGCCTCCCCTGCCTGGCTGGTAGGCGAATGCAAGGACGGCAAGCTGATCCTCAAAGGTGAAGGCACCTCGGAGATGGCAAAAGGGATGCTGACACTGCTGCTGGATATCTTCAGCAACAAAGAGGTGGATGATATACTCAGTTTTGATCCACAAGAGTTGGGGCAGCTGGGTATCGTAGAGCTCCTCTCGCCCGTACGTCAGCAAAGCCTCGAGGCATTTATCCAAAAGGTCTATGCCTACGCAAAAGCATGTAAAGAGAAGGAAAATGGACAATGAAAGACCCTAACGACATTCAATATGACGATATCCCCTCTACCGCTGAAGAGATGGCAGCATGGGAAGCGAAGTTCGGTGCCGGTGCCAAGGGCGGAGATGCTGCCGCTACCGGCGGTGTCGACAGCCGCTTTGACGCTACCGAAGAGAAGTGTTTCAAGCCCGAAGGAGCAGAGGCGGATGAGGCAATGAAAGAGAAGGTGATCGAACAACTCAAGCAGATCTATGACCCCGAACTCCCGGTCAATATCTATGATCTGGGGCTCATCTATGATGTCGACTGCTGGAAAAATCCCAAAAGCAAGCTCGGCGAATGCAAGATCACGATGACACTTACCTCCGCGACATGTTCGATGAGCGAGATGATTGTCGACCTGGTACGCTCCATCCCAACCCGTATGGGTGGAGAGCTTGGATGTATCGATGTCGAACTTGTCTTCGATCCGCCATGGAGTCAGGACAAGATGAGCGACGAAGCGAAACTTGCGATGGGCTTTTTGTAGCCTCCCGCTTTGGCACTTATATTTTGCATCCATGAAACTCCATGCGATTATCATCGGCAAAGAGGCAAAAGCACCCCTTGGCTATGTCAATGAAGTGGAGGTAGTCGCTGACAGAGGCATCATCGGTGACCGCTACTACTATGGATGCGGCACTTTCAACAAACCCCAGCTCTCCCAATCTGTCCGACAGATCTCCCTTATAGACTATGACACCCTCGCAATATGCAATGAACGTATCGAAGGTGATCTTGACTTTCTTGACCTGCGCAGAAACCTCGTTGTCAAAGGTGGGGATATTGCAGCACTTGAAAAGCGCACGTTTGCTATCGGCGATGCACAATTTAGGATCCTCCGCAGCTGTCCACCCTGCCGCTACCTCTCCAGACTCCTCGATGCCGATATGATGCAGGGGCTCAAATATATCGGTGGATACCGAGCAGAGATACTCCAAAGCGGCACGATACGTGTCGGGGATCAAATAGTTTTGCTATAATTCTACATCATATCACCTAAGGCAGTTTCGTGCAAACGACAAAAAGACAAAAACTTATACTCAAACTCTTTCCTGAGATCATGGTCAAGGGCAGCAGTGCCAAAAAGCAGATGGTACAGCAGCTCTACAGTAACCTGCAGGTACTGATGGGAATGATCGACAGCGATATCGCGATCAAAAAGTTCTCAGACAAAATAGAGATCGTAGCACCCGTCACACAGGTCGATGCCGTCAGAGAGACGCTGCGTAACACACCGGGTATCGAACAGATCCTCGAAGCCCTCCAGTTTGACAAGATGGAAAGCCTCGATCAGATCAAAGCCAAAGTCGCCGAGATCGTCGCACCCATAGTTGCGGGCAAACGCTTCGTCGTACGTGCCAAACGTACAGGCAGCCACCCCTTCAACTCCTCCGAGATCGAGCGAGTGGTGGGTGGATATACCCTTGCGCACACTGATGCCGCCGGGGTTGACCTGCACCATCCCGATGTGACAGTGCGTATCGAGCTTGTCAACAACCAGCTCAATATCATCACCGAGAAGTATCCGGGACTTGGTGGATTTCCCATAGGAACACAGGGGGATATCCTCTCCTTGATGTCTGGGGGATTTGACTCGACGATCGCATCCTACCTGACGATGAAGCGCGGTATCAAGACCCACTTTATCTTCTTCAATCTTGGCGGCGCGGCACATGAGATCGGGGTCAAACAGGTCGCGCTCTATCTCTGGAACAAATTTGGGGCTTCGCACCGTGTGAAGTTTGTCACCATACCCTTTGATGAAGTGATCGAAGAGATCTTCCGCTCTACTGCCGAGACCTATATGGGGGTGACGCTCAAGCGGCTGATGCTGATGGCATCCGAGAAGATCGCCGATGAGATGGGGATCGATGCACTCGTCACAGGAGAGAGTGTCGCACAGGTCAGCTCCCAAACCCTGCGCAATCTCGCACTCATCGACCAAGCGACCTCCAAACTTGTCCTGCGTCCGCTTGCCACCATGAACAAACCGGAGATCATCGCTATGGCACAGCAGATCGGTACCAAGCACTTTGCAGAGAATATGCCCGAGTATTGCGGTGTGATCTCCAAGAACCCTATCACACACGGCTCATTCAAGCGTATGGAGAAAGAAGCGAAGCGTTTTGACTACAGTGTACTCGACAAAGCGGTGGAAAATGCAAAAAGTATCTATGTCGATGAGATCATCGATGACATCACACAAGCCGCACCTGTAGAGATCGTCAAAGAGCTTCATGAAAACAGTGTCGTGATTGATATACGTCCTGAAGAGAGTTGTATAGAGGTGGAGGGAGAAGTGCTCAAGATACCCTTCCACAAACTAAAAACAGCGTTCAAAACACTGCCTAGGAACAAGAAGTACCTCCTCTACTGCGAAAAAGGCATCATGAGCCAGCTGCATGCGCAGTATCTCAGAGATACCGACGCATCAGCCGATGTCAAGGTCTATAGACCTTAATAGTTAGCTGCGGTTTGCAGCTTCACAAAATTTCTTCTCTTTGGCGACATAGGTTGCCAGAGTCTTCTGCGCATACTCATCGTGACGCATCGTCTCTTTGTACTTCTCTGCTTTCATCGTAAAGACCTTGCAGAGCCTTGCCGCTTCCTCTTTCTGGGCTTTTTCAGCTTCTGCCTGATCTGTATTGAAAAATCCGCTAAATGCAAATGTGCTCACCAATGCGAGTAAAATCATCTTTTTCATCAATTATCCTTTTTAGTATGATTTGATTTCAACAGTATAGTTGAATATCATTACTTATTCATTACCTACCATTATAATAGTTATAACTTAAATAGGAATTAAGTAAACTTATCAAATTGATAAAAAATACTGATTTTGTATAAATTTATCGCTTTTCCCGTCATTGGGACAAATTTTCTCTTATTTCACCAAAAGCCTATCTTTTTGCCAAAAAACGTGCTATACTTCCGAACTTTTCTGCAAGAGAGTATCAAACTCCTTATCGAATACACAAGATGTATTCCTCTATATCGCGAAATGATCGTGAAACAAAAAGTTTGGTATCAGTTGCATAAAACAGGGTTTTACGCCTCTTAGTACCATAAGAAACTTTTTCTTTAATATCAAGACAACTACAACACCGCATAACAACCGACAACGCTATGTCAGGGCAATCACTATGTCTTGTCCTATACACAACAGATAAACACAGGAAATAAACAGTGGAAACAAACACAACAAATACAACAGAAACAAACAACATCAAATTTACAGACTTCGATCTGAAACCGGAGATCCAGGCAGCTGTACAGGAAGCAGGATTTGTTGAGCCAAGTCCCGTCCAGAAAGAAGCGATCCCCCTGATCTTAGAGGGCAACGATGTGATTGCACAGGCACAGACAGGTACAGGAAAGACCGCAGCCTTTGGTCTTCCTATGATGAGCATGATGGAGGGCAACGGCGAGGTAGAAGGTCTCGTGATCGTCCCTACCCGTGAGCTTGCAATGCAGGTGAGTGACGAGCTCTTCCGTTTCGGTAAAAACGCCGGACTCAAGACGGCTACCGTCTATGGCGGCACTCCATACGGCAAACAGATCGACAGGATCAAACAGGCATCTATCGTCGTAGCAACACCCGGCCGTCTGCAGGATCTGCTAAAGAGCGGCAAGATCAAGATCAATCCCAAGTTCGTCGTACTCGATGAAGCCGATGAGATGCTTGATATGGGCTTCCTCGATGAGATCAAAAACATCTTTACCTATCTGCCCAAAAAGCGTCAGACGCTGATGTTCTCCGCGACGATGCCGCCGGCTATAAGAAAGCTTGCCGAAGAGATCCTCAAGGATCCAAAGAGAGTCTCTATCACCAAAAAAGAGAGTACCAATACATCGATCCAGCAGTATTACTA
>WFYB01000122.1 GCA_015490315.1 Sulfurovum sp.
TCAATATGATATCGACACTGTTGAAGATCGGGGTGCGCAACATCCTCTCTGCCGAACTATTAGCAGGTTCATTGGTGGCGGATCTTCACCTCATCCCTGCCTTTTTTGCACTGCAGTTCTGGCACAATGACAAGATCGCGGTAGGACTTGTTATCGGTGCGGTCATGGCAAACCTCTATACGATCGTAGTCTCTATGATCGAGAGTTCCAAAGAGAAGGTGGACTTTTAGTCCATGCAACTAGATTATGATTTCTTGCAAAAGAATATAATTGACAATATTCATCAAGGGTATATTGCACCTAGTGAAATCCATGGTTATGGACTATTTGCAAAAGTTGATATTGATAAATCAGATATTTTATGCATTTTAGATGGACAAATAGTTTCATGGTCTATGTATAAAAAGTTGACAGGAAATTTACGAGATAAAATTAAAGCTCCATATGATGAGTATTTTTTTATGGAATGGAATGCTTTGGATGAGGAGACTTTGCTTGTCAGATCACTAAGAACAAAGTACAGTTATATTAATCACAGTAGAACACCAAATGTTAAACTCATCAAATATCCACTACGTATCGTAGCGACATCTGATATCAAGAAAGGCACTGAAATTACGTTAGACTATAGATGTGAACCACTCAATCAAGATTATATTAAAAACCATGGAGCAACTTATTTATGAGTCAAGTAACGTTGTCTTTTTTTGGGGTACAACCTATTCATATTGAAAGTGATTTATATCTTGAGTTGATTTCTAAGAAAATCAACCTTCAAAAGTTACGTGAAATATCGGTTCCAAATTCTTCAAAGTGGCTTGACAGATTTATTTACAATTATGACGTTTATGAAGATATTTATGAAATACAGCTTCCCAATATTGAAGCAGATTTAAAAAAAGATTTTTACCGCTCGTTTCATCCGATAAACAATCAGCATATTACTTTAGAATTATCGAAGTATTTAACCAGTAATAGTGTGACATTATATTTTGACCCCCGGTTTGTATATTTTATTTTAATATATCAAATAAATTTTGAAATACCGGTAGAAGTCTTAGAAAATTTTTTAGATTATAAAGCCCACCAGGATAATGATAACAATCAAGATTTGTATAATACAATACGGGATGTCTTTGTAAAAGATTCTAAGAATCATAAAATGGGTGCTTGGGGTATAGAGGTTCAACGTAAAACGTTGGAAACAATAAAACATATGTTGAATGAGATATATTCAGTCAACATATTGGATAAGGATGTATCGATACCGGTAAGCAGTTGTAATATTTCAAATATCGTTTTAGCAAAAGAACATATAAACAATAACAATTTTGTTAAGAAATTGATAAATTTAAACATTTTTGCAGAAAAATTAACTCCAAATAATGAGATTGTACCATTGTATAATGGAACAGTTTACTTTTCTTTTCATGGACGTTTTCATACTATTATTCTTAAAAATGAAAGTGATCTTTATAGGTTTCAGCCACTCCAGTTTCATATTCAATATATGTGGTTTCTGGTTGAAAGATACAATAAAATAATGAGTAGGATCAATAGTAATCTTATGGAAGCAGACTCTAGAAATAATATCCAGAAATATACTTCAGTTATTCATACAATGATCAATAAAATAGAATTTTTACGTTTACATGATATGAATTTTAAACATGCAATTGAGATTGATATAGATATTTATGAAGGAAATGAGAAAAAATGGTCTATCTCAAAGTTACTCGATAGTGCAAAAGAGTATGTGACATTCTTTAAAGACTATTTAGAAAGGTTATTTAATCAGAAGAATGCATTGTTTCAAAAAAAGTTAAATTTTATACTTGTAGCTATATCGTTCATGCAATTATTAGCATTAGTAAGTGTATGGAACGATTATCTTTCTACGGTCAATGCATCCAACTTAAATGTAGATAAACGCATTATACATATCTTTGGTAATGATGTATCCAGTTTATTGAATTTTAATATATACGTACCATTGGTTTTACTTATCTTAATGATCGGAACCAGTCTTTATTTATGGAAAAGCAAGAGAGAATAAAGTGATCCATCCTGTAAACCGAAAAGGAACACACAGTGTCAAGCATGAGGAGGCGGGCAAAAAGTTTGGCAGCAGTGATCTGCTGCCGCTGTGGGTGGCAGATATGGAGTTTGCCGCACCGCTTTGTGTGCAGGGAGCTTTGCAGAAGCGTGCGGCACATCCGATCTATGGTTATACCATTTATCCTGAGCGTTATTTTGATGCGATCGCGGGATGGATGCAACGACAGCATGAGTGGCAAATTGAAAGAGAGTGGATCGTGCCGGCTTATGGGGTGGTACCTTCTCTGAATTTCGCGATCGAAGCCTATACCCAGCCGGGTGATGCCGTCATGATCCAAAGCCCGATCTATCCGCCGTTTTTTAGCAGCATTGAGCGTCGAGGCAGGAAGATCTTGGACAATACCCTACGTTACGAATCAGGGTGCTACCGGATCGATTTTGATGATTTTGAAGCGAAGGCAAAAGAGGCGAGGCTCTTTCTCTTCTGCTCGCCTCACAACCCTACCGGCAGGGCATGGCACAAAGAGGAGATCGAGAAACTCATAGAGATCGCACTGCGTCACGATCTGTTGATCGTCTCAGATGAGATCCATGCCGATATCATCTATAGCGGGATGCATCATGTGCTTGGGAGCTTTGAGGCGATCGCCGATCGGTGTGTGATCCTCAATGCCCCCTCCAAGAGCTTCAATGTCGCCGGACTAAACAGCTCCTATGCGATCATCCCCGATGCCATGCTGCGAGGCAAGTATATCTCAGAGCAGAACCGCTCAGGGATTACCAACGGCAATCCTTTCGGGATCGAGGCATTGATGGCTGCCTATGAGGGAGGCGCTGCATGGCTTGAAGCGCTCAAGCAGAGACTCTGGGAGAACATCGCCTATGTGAAGTCCTTTGTCCAGTCTCACTCCTTCCCTATCAAAGCAGTGGTACCAGAAGCGACTTTTTTGGTCTGGCTGGATTGTCGTGCAATGGGGATGACCCAGGAGGCATTGGTGCACTTTTTTGTCCATGAAGCAAAACTGGGACTCAATGACGGAGTGAGTTTTGGGGAGGCAGGCAGAGGCTTCATGCGGCTCAATGTCGCTACTTCCAGAGAGGTACTCGAAGAGGCGATGCAGCGATTATTGGATGCATGGAAGGAGAGATGTTGAAACAGATAGTATGGGTTTTGGTTTTGTCCACTTTTTTGTTGGCGCTGCCGCAGGGAGTAGAAGATGCGATACGACACTCCGGGATCCCCAAAAAAGATATCAGCCTGATCATCAAAGAGGCGGGTAACAGTGCCAATGTTGTTGCACGACTCAATGAAAACACTGTACGCAAACCGGCATCGGTTATCAAAATCCTGACAATTTATGCAGCGCTTTTGGAGTTCGGGTTTGATCATCGCTGGAGAACGGAGTTTTATCGTAACGGTCCGATCCGAAACGGGCTACTTGAAGGCGATTTGATCATCAAAGGCTACGGTGATCCGACACTTTCGTCTGATGATCTGCCCCAAATTGCCAAAGCGATCCGTGCCAAAGGGATCACGAAGATCACCGGGCATATCGTAATAGACAGAAGCTATTTCCGTGTCGGTACAGAAAACTCATCCCATTTTGATGAACACCCCTACAGCCCCTACAATGCCATGCCCGATGCAATGATGTTCAATGAACGTGTCAGTATCATCTGTGTCAATCCCAGAGAAGATGATATCTCTAAGCAGGATGCCGACAGCAGCTATCGGTTGATCAACCAGCTGCAAAAAGTCAACAAACCCTGTCGGGGAAGATACTCATGGCCTGCAGTCAAGATAGATCCTAACAGTCCAAGACCGAGTGTTATCCTCAAAGGGAAGATCTCCAAGCGGTGTGGAGAGCGGAAGATCTGCAAGGTGATCACCAAGCCTTATCTCTCCTTCTATTATGCGCTCAAAGAGGCACTCAAAGCGGAGGGGATCGAAGCCAAAGGGACAATGCGCCTGCGAAACCTTCCTCAGAATGCCATACCGCTGACTGTACATCTCTCACAGCCCTTTGAAGAGATCCTTGCCAAAACTGCCAAAGAGAGTAACAACCTTTACGCAAGGCATTTACTGCTCTATCTGGGTGCGAAACATTTTGGTGCACCTGCTACTGTGGACAAAGGTAGAAGGGCTGTTGCAGAGGTGCTCAAAGCGCATGGTGTTCCTCTCGATGCTCTTCTTAAAGTTGATAACGGCAGTGGGCTTTCACGTACAGCAAAACTACATGCGAAGATACTTGCTGATGTGCTGGATCATGCCTATATGCACTACGGACAACGCTGGATGAATATCCTCTCTATCGCCGGTATAGATGGTACGATCAAGAAGCGTTTTCGGGGCAGTGTCGTCAAAAACAGGGCATGGATGAAGACTGGGACACTAAGACGTGTCAAGAACATTGCCGGCTATGTCAAGAGCAAGTCAGGCAGACTCTATACGGTTGTGATCCTTGTCAATACTACCAAGGGACGATGGAAAGCGGCAAAGCTGCAAGATGAGATCATCACTTGGGTCGTAAAGTCAAAAGAACAGCAAGCTTCTTCGGTGGGCTCTTTTGGCAATGTGTCACCTTTGGATGAGGTTGAGATGCCCCTGCCGGTCATAGAGCGCTTTTATGTGCAGGCGGGCGCTTTCGGTGATGTGCCAAAAAAAGCCTATCTGCTGAGACTCGAACAGCTGGAACTTCCCTACCGGGTACGCTATACCGACAAATACAGGGTGCTTGTCGGTCCCTATGCACAGAGGGAGGATGCGATACGCGCTTTGCAAACAGTGAAAACACATATCAACAAAGAGGCGTTTTTGCTAAAGGACGAATAGGGTATAATCTGCTAAAAATACGGGGCGACAATGAACTTCGAAACCTACCCTTTTGAAAAACTCAACCTTCTCTTGAAGGATATACAACCCAACCCCGAATATACGCCGCTCTCATTGACGATTGGAGAGCCTCAGTTTGAAACACCGGCATTTATCCGCGAAGCACTCTGTGCCTCTGCCGCCAAACTCAACAAGTATCCCAAAACAGCAGGAGAGGAGAGACTGCGTGAGGGGATGCTGACCTACCTGGAGGCACGTTTCGGGTTGACATTGAGCAACGATCAGATCATCCCTACCTTTGGGACGCGTGAGGTGCTTTTTAACTTTCCGCAGTTTCTGCTGCATGATGTCGAGTCACCTGTAATGCTCTTCCCTAACCCTTTTTATCAGATCTATGAGGGGGCTGCCAAGGCGGCCAGAGCCGAGGTGATCTATCTAAACCTCACAGAGGAGAACGGTTTTGAACCTGTTATTGACGAGGAGGCACTCTCCAGAGCCCACCTGGTGATACTCAACTCTCCGAACAATCCCACTGCATCAGTGATGGATATGGAGAGTCTCAAGCGATGGGCAGCACTGGCACTCAAACATGACTTTGTACTGCTCAATGACGAGTGCTATGCTGATCTCTATCTGAATGAACCGTTGCCCTCCTTGCTCAATGCCGCTATCGAAGCGGGCAATCATGATTTCAAAAATATCCTCGTGATCAACTCTGTCTCCAAACGTTCATCGGCACCGGGACTGCGTTCTGGATTTATTGCCGGAGATGCCGATATTTTGCGGGAGTATATGGTCTACCGTACCTATGTGGGGTGCGCTTCACCGCTGCCACTTCAGGATGCCGCTGCAGCTGCATGGGCAGATCAGGAGCACGTCGAAACCTTCAGGGAAAAATACAGACGCAACTTCGAAGTCGCCAAAGAGGTCTTGGGGGTGGATACCCCGGAAGCGACCTTCTATATCTGGTTCAAAGTAGAGGATGAGATCGATTTTACCTGCAGGCTCTATCGTGACTACAATCTCAAAGTGATCCCCGGTTCTTACTTGGGAAGAGAGGGGCAGGGCAAGGGGTATGTACGCCTTGCCCTAGTCTATGAAGCAGAGCAGACAAGAGAAGCACTGGAGAGAATCGCAGCGCTCTGTGGGGAATTAGGAATTAGGAATTAGGAATTAGGAATTGCGGCTTGCGTTGTTTGGCAACGCTTCTATATTTGCAAAAAGGAAAAAAAATGGAAACACCGGAAATCCATGTAGAAGAACTCAAAAAAGATCCTGAGTTTCTTGCCAATATTAAACGTTTGGAAGAGGAGTGCAAGGAGACAGGCTCTATCGCCAAGGGGTATCAGCTCCTTGATGCACAGCTGATCATCGAGGCACCCGAAGATGAGATCAATGAGATATTTACGTTTATTGTCAACAATGCCTTTGATAAACTGGCTGAGAAGCTCAGCGAACAGAGTGATTTTGATATGCAGGATGAAGAGGATCGTGCTACTGCCCGTGCGATCTACGAGCACGGCATACAGCGCTATAGCGAAAATGACAAAAAGGGAGCCAAAGAGATCTTTTTGGTACTCCACCATACGGTCAATGATCCGGGTCTTAAAGATGCGATGATGGTACATGCAGCGGCAGTGATGGCAGGGTATAGTTTCGATGACTTTATCGAAAAGCTTGTCGATGTGGATCAGGTTGATCCCCATGATCCTCTTGCATTTTTCATCCAGACCTTTACCCAGCCTACCGATATACTGCTAAATATGTTTGCCAAAGAGGTCAAAGCAGGCAAAGAGGAGCTGAAAGTATTGGAAACAAGTAAATAGATAGAGGGTGGTGCGTATGAAAATTCATTTTATCGGTATAGGCGGTATCGGGCTCTCGGCATTGGCGAAGTTTTTGCACAACGACGGACATAAGATATCGGGATCAGATATCAAGCAGACCGAGATCACCAATGATCTTGCTACCAATTTTGGTGCCAAGATCACGATCCCCCACCATCCCGATGCCGTTGAGGGAGTCGACCGTGTCATCTACTCTGCGGCAGTACGTCCGACCAATCCTGAGTATCAGCGCGCCAAAGAGCTTGGTATTGAGCTGCTTTCACGAAAAGAGGCACTCAAGTTTATACTGGGTGAAAAAGAGGTCTATGCCGTAGGCGGCGCACACGGCAAGAGTACGACTTCGGCGATGCTGGCTTCCATCATGCCTCAGACCAATGCCCTCATCGGTGCGATCTCCAAAGCGTTTGGCTCAAACGTGCGTAATTATCGTAACAATAAAGTGGTTTTTGAGGCAGATGAGAGTGATGAGAGTTTTCTCAACAGCAATCCTTATCTAGCCATTGTGACCAATGTAGAGCCTGAGCATATGGAGTATTACGAATATGATGAGGAGCGTTTTTACAATGCTTACAGGAATTTTCTCTCTTTGGCGAAGATACGTGTGATCAATGCAGAAGATGCGTTCCTCGCTTCGCTTGAGATGGAGAGTATCCGCCTCTATCCAAGCCGGGATATACGCAACATAGAGTTCGTCCTTGTCGGTGGTGAACCGCATACCAGATTTGAGCTGCTTGATCTGGGTGCCTTTGAAGTATTTGGCTTTGGTGAGCATATCGCGCTGGATGCCTCGCTGGCGATACTGGCTGCGTTGGAACTTGGAGAAAGCATAGAGCATATCCGGGAAAACCTGCATCACTACAAAGGGATCAAAAAACGTTTTGACATCGTCCAGAATCAGGAGCAGTGTGTGGTGATCGATGATTACGGACACCATCCTACGGAGATCAAAGTGACGATGCAATCACTACAGAGCTATAAAGCCCTTCGTCGTTTCGACCAGCTCAATGTGATCTGGCAACCGCATAAATATACCCGAACAATGGACAATCTACAGGGGTTTGTAGAGTGCTTCGAAGGTGTTGATGAGTTGGTGATCCTACCGATCTGGTCAGCCGGAGAGCTTGAAATACCGATTGACCTCAAAGGCGCATTCAGCCGATACAAACTTCTGATGGCAGACAGTGTGACCAAAGAGGACGGTGTGGTCAAAGTGATCCGAGACGGTAACGTGATCAGAGAATACAGCAGCGGACTCATCACCGCCTTCGGCGCCGGCGACATCACTTACCAGATAAGGGGGGAGGCACGTTAAGAAAACGACAACTGCCGCTACACACTTTTTTGACATTTTTATGATATAGTCAGAAAATGTGAAAAGGATTGAAGGTGAAAGAGGAGCAGGCAGTCAAGCATTTTTTATCTTTTTCCGATTTTTTTGTATGTAAGGATCGGGAGAAAGAGGCTAAGTACCGACAGTGGAAACGCCATGCAGTTTTTATGCATATTGCTGTGGTCTCGTTTATTACAGGGATGCTCTATTTGATATACACATCCGTCTGTATCTATGTCTTTCCAAAAGATGCGATCAACACTATGATCCAGCTTCACCTCGGGCTTATCGCCCTGCCGCTTTTCCTAATCTCTCTCTTCGCTTACCAGGAGAAGCATTACAGTGCAGTAATCATTGCCATGATGGCCGCCCCTGTGGTTGCGGCTGCGGGCTATCATTATTTGTTGAATTTGGCGGGCTGGAACAGTATCTATCTTCCTGAAGTCTATTTGATCATTATCTGGACATTTGCAATCTCGGGACTTCCTCTGCTGCAGGGGCTCATCAGTGCCTCTGTGATTTTATTCTTTTCTCTGATGATGGGATTGTTTTTTTCAGAGCTCTCCCCAGATGAAAGGATACTGCATACCTTTTGGCTGAGTGTGAGTTATATTCTCGGTTTCATTGGCGCCTTTCTGCTTGAAAGGCACCACAAGATCAATTTTTTTCAGCATCAGATATTGGAAAAGCTGGCTAGCACCGATACCTTGACAGGGTTGTACAACCGTACCCAGTTTCGTGAGTTTCTCCAAACAGAGATTGAAAAAGCGGAAGAGAGCAGCTATATGTTCGGTCTGATGATGATAGATATTGACTTTTTCAAAGAGGTCAATGATCTTCACGGACATCAGAAAGGTGATGAGATCCTCAAAGGAATCACCGACCTTTTGTCTCAAAATATACGCCAGACCGATACGATTATCCGCTGGGGAGGCGAAGAGTTTATGGTGATCTGCCGTACGACCTACAAAGATAGGTTGATACGTTTTGCCAATAAACTGCGCAATATTGTCGCCACACATCTGTTTCGTGATGTCGGAATCAGAACGATCAGTATCGGGGCGACATGTTTCACTATAGGGGACACGATCGATACACTGCTTGGAAGGGTGGATGATGCGTTGCATCATGCTAAACACGAAGGGCGTAACAGAGTTATATACTTTTCCTGATAACCTTTTTTTATCTACATTCCATTATAATTCCGGTTTCAAAAACAACACAAAGGGAAAATAATGAAAAGAATGACAACCTGTTTGACAGCGGCAGCACTCTGCAGTACAGTAGCAATGGCAGATATCAAAGTGACAGATGTTGAGGCGGCATATACCAACAATGCAAAAGTCGAAGCGAAACAAGAGCTTGTACAGAGCATTGATTTTGGTCTTGCAAACACCACAGGAAATACCAAAACGCTGAATATGAACGGCAAATATGCACTCTCTTTTACGACCAGCGGCTATGAAGGCAATGCTCTGAAAGTTGCTTTTGACATGGGAGCATTTGTCACCAAAAACAATGGTGTCAAAGACAACGAAGAGTACACTGCCAACCTCGGTCTTGAGCAGTATATCATGGATGGATGGCTTGGGTATGCTTCACTCAATTGGCTGAGAAACAAGTTCCAAAACTACGATAACAAATTTGCGATCGGTGCAGGTGTAGGCAAAGAGCTTTTCAATGACGGACAGCATTCGCTTAAGTGTAAACTTGGTGGAGCCTACAATATTCAGGATTTCAGCAATACACAGCCGACAAGAAAGTTCGCATCACTCAATCAGTATCTTGAGTATAACAACCAGCTCAACAAAGTGAGCAAACTCTATGTCAAGCTTGGTGCGATGGAAAACCTCAAGAACTTCTCTGATGATTATGAGTTTTTGACAGTTGCCGGATTTGATTTTGCGGTAGCTGAGCGTGTCTCTGTGACGATCGAAGAGGAGGTAAAGTATGACAATCTCCCTCCTGTAGGATTCAAGAAAACAGATACCAAGTCTATCGTGAGAGTGGGATACCACTTCTAATCCTTATGCATTGCATGAAAAGCGGCAGCCTCTGCCGCTTCACTGCTTCCCCCCTCTTTTTTCTTTATCTTTCTCTCTTTTATAGTATAATGCCAACACTTTATATGACAGGAAGCAGCAATACGTGAAAACAGAAGCAGCAGCACCGGGTGACATCATCAAGAAGCTCGATCTTGAGGGCTATATCGCAGAGTTCAAGCGTTTTCTCGCCAGAGACAAAGCAGTCGCGATGCCCGGAGATATCAACCAGCATTTTCGCTATATCAAAGCACTCTCCGATGTGCAGTTTCCCACCCCTCATCCGACACCCAATCTTGACAGAGAGTTGGCTCTCATAGGCAAACAGGCAGTACTGGGTCTTGAAGAGATCTATGCTTTTGTGACGATTATCTCCTACTTTAACAAGCTAAAGGCATTGGGATTGCCCGAACCCCTGCAAAGCTGGATACGCCAGATAGAGATCCCCGAAGCGATCGAGGAGATCATAGGCTACTTTACCCAAGAGGGGGAGATCAATACCCAAAGAGACCCTGAACTTCATCAGATAGAAGCTTCGTTAAAACGCAACAAGCAGGAGATCAAAGAGACGCTCTACAAGCTGGCACACTCTGCGAAACTGAGAGAGTTTCTCGTCGATACACAGGTGCATTTCAACGGTGGAGAGGAGACCCTGCTGGTGCGTGGCGGGTTCAACAAGGTCGTCAAAGCGACGGTAGTAGCCAGAAGTGAGGGGGGATACTTCTATATCATCCCCCAGAGTGTGAGTCACCTTAAGGAGAGGGAGTCTACACTGCTTTCGAGTAAAGAGGAGTTGATTTGGCGATACTGCAAAGATATCTCGGCGACATTTCACCAGTGGGAGCGGTTTTTACGTTATATCAATGAGGCGTTTGACCGTTTCGATCACTATCAGGCGCGCGTGCAGTTTGCCAGAGCCAAAGAGTATGAGTTTGTCCTGCCGAGCAGATCCAAACGTATCAAACTTGAGGATTTTGCCCATCCCGCGATCGAAAATCCCGTACCCGTCACCATCGATATGGATAAACAGATCATGCTCATCACGGGGGTCAATGCCGGAGGGAAAACGATGCTGCTCAAATCCCTGCTCAGTGCAGTCTATATGAGCAAATATCTGTTACCATTTAAATGTGATGTGGCACGTACAGAGGTAGGGCACTATAAGCATATCGAAGCGGTGATAGATGATCCGCAGTCTGTCAAGAATGATATCTCTACTTTTGCGGGGCGGATGAAGGAGTTTGCCGCACTCTTTGAGAAGCGTGATGCCATTGTCGGTGTCGATGAGATAGAACTGGGTACTGACAGCGACGAAGCGGCGAGTCTCTTTCGGGTGATGCTTGATGAATTGCGAAAGCGGGGGATCACCTTTATCGTGACGACGCACCACAAGCGGCTTGCCTCTTTGATGGCGAGTGACGACGATGTAGAGCTTATCGCAGCACTCTATGATGAGGAGCGGCGTGTCCCTACCTATACGTTCCTGCAAGGGAGTATCGGCAAGAGCTACGCCTTTGAGACGGCGCAGCGCTACGGAGTGCCTGTAGCGATCGTCAACCGTGCCAAGAAGGTGTACGGTGAGGACAAAGAGAATCTCAATGAGCTGATCGAACGCTCTACGACACTTGAACGGGAAATGCGCAGCAAAATCGCTGCGATCGATGCGGAGCTTAAAGCCGCACAGCGCCAAAAAGAGAAGCTCCTTGAGGAAGAGGAGAAGCTCAAAGAGCAGCACCGCAAAGCGATCGCAACACTTGAGAACCGCTACAATGCCGCAACAAAGAAAGCCAGAGAAGCACTCAAAGCAAAAGAGTCTACCGAGGGCAGACGGCTGCTCAATGAAGCGCATAAACGCAAGAGTATGCAGGTCAAAGAGGCGGGACTCAAAGCGCCCGAACCGCTCAAAGAGGGCGACAAGGTCAAGTACCGCTCCCACAAAGGGGAGCTGCTCGCTATCAGAGGCAAGGATGCGACGATCGAGGTTGACGGACTAAAAATGCGTGTTCCGCTAAGCGCTCTGAAAAAACGTGAAGAGACACCCAAAGCCCGCATCCCCCAAAAACCCAAAAAAGCGACACACCATGTCGAGAAATCGGGCGGTGCCGTTTCGGTGAAACTGCTGGGGATGTATGCGGATGAGGCGATAGATACCGTAGACAAGTTTCTCTCCGATGCATTGGTAAACGGTCTGAGCGAAGTACAGATTATTCATGGTACAGGCAGCGGGGTACTGGCAAAACTGGTCACAGAGTATCTCAAAAAACACCCCAAAATACAGCACTTCTACCGCATGCCCGGCAACCTCGGTATTACAGTGGTGGAGCTCTAACCCCTTTTTTAACTCCAAAAGGTATAATATAGGCTAATGAATTTGACCTAGGAGAGTGCTGTGAATATAGCAGATGTTAAAAAAGAGTTGAGCAGTGATGAAAAAGTCCTTGAGAGTGCTTTCAAGTTAGAGACACTTTACAAAAAACACAAGATCAAGATCTGGGCGGTTGTGATCGCGCTGCTGCTCTTTTTTGGCGGAAGAGCAGCCCTGCAGGCAGTCAAAGACGCGAAGCTTGCCGCGGCAAATGAAGCGTTCCTGACACTTCAGAGCAAACCAGACGATGCCGCTGCACTCTCAGTGCTTAAAGAGAAAAACCCAGCACTCTACGAACTCTACAGCTATGCCCAGGCAGCGAAGAAACAGGATGTCGCAACATTGAAACAGCTTAGCAAAAGCCAAAATGAGATCATCGCCGATGTGAGCGGATATCATGCCGCTGTTGCCCAAAAGCAGAGCAGCGATTCCAAGCTCTACAAAGATATGGCACTGCTCGAAGCAGCCTACCTTGCGATCAAATCGGGTAAAGCACAGGAAGCCAAAGAGAAGCTCGATCTTATCGGTGAGAGATCCCCTGTAGCAGTACTGGCACAATTTCTCAAACACTCCACGATAAAGGCAAAATAGATGAAACACTACCTATCTTTGACGTTGACAGCAGCTACTGCAGTACTCTTCTTGGGCTGTAGTTCCAAGCAGTATTTTACACCGGAGCAGACCTATTCGGCATCGAAAGCGGAGCGATCGTTTGGCAGTAGTATTGTGGATCTCAGCCGTGACGGTGCGACACTTTCCAATGGTCACTATATCGGCAAAAATGGCGTAAGCAATATCGATCTGGGAGAGGGGTATCGCTTCTTGAGTGAGAACGAGAACTATGTCTTGGCAGGAAATCCGGAGGGCGTGCTGAAGATCATCGAGAAGCGTTCAGGTGAACCGGTACGTGCCGTAGCACTGCATGTGCCGATCGTCTCTGCCAAGATCGACAGAGGGATCATCGCTTATGTACTGAACAACAACACCTTCGGCATCTATCAGATCGCTGACAACAGAAAAGTGATGGAGAACAGATCGGAGCGAACCTATGCGATCGATACAAGAGCGGCGACCCCGATGTTCGTGGACAATCTCGCAGTCATGCCGATGCTTGACGGCAAGCTGATCATTGTTGACGGAAGCAATCCAGAGAATGCCAAAGTGGTCTATATTAGCAGTGCGAAATATTTCAACAATGTTATCTTCCTTGCAAGGCTCGGGGATGCAATGGTCGCTGCGACACCCAAAAAGGTGATCGTACTCGGTAACGGCGGGAAGAAAGAGTATGCTGCCAATATCTCTGAAGTGGCTGTCTCGAAAGCGGGTATCTACCTCTTCACCAAAGAGGGTGAAGTGATCCGTCTCGATCTGGGTCTAAGACCGATTGCAAAGAAGAAATTCAAGTTTGCGCACTTCTCTGCTGCGACCGCCTTTGGTGATAGAGTCTATGCGCTCGATCAGCAGGGATCACTTATCGTACTCTCAAGCGATCTTGGCAAATACAAGATCTATGATGTAGGTGCGGTAGATGAACCGGCATTTATCACGGGAACCAAGCTCTACAAAGATGGCAGAGTGATCGAACTTTCCCAATTGGGTTATGAGTAAAAACGCCAAAAGTGACCTCCTTGTAGCATTTGAAGAGTATCTGAGTGTCACCAAGGCACTCGATACCCTCACCATCTCCTCTTATCTCAGTGATCTGACACAACTCGAAGAGACTTCAGGCAAACGCCTTACCGCACTTGATACTTCGGATATTTTACAATTTCTCTCCTCTTTTGAAAACAAACGTACACTCAACAGAAAACTCTCCTCGATCAATGCTTTTTTTGCCTTTTGTCACCTGAAGGATTTTACCCATGAGCGTATCAAGATACCGATGGCGAGGGTACCCAAAACACTCCCTAAGTATCTCAGTCCTGAAGAGATCATGCAGGGACTCTCTCTTATCGACCGCAGTACGCTAACGGGGCTAAGAGACTATGCGTTGATCCTCTTTTTGTATGCAAGTGGATGCCGCATATCAGAGGCATTGAGTATACAGCGAAGCGATATACTGGAAGGGTGGCTCAAGATCCGTTTTGCCAAAGGGGAGAAGGAGCGTATCGTACCGCTTGCACCCGTCGCAACCGAAGCGCTTGATGCCTATCTGGCAAAGCAGGGGTATCTGAGCAGCTATATCTGGCTCAACTACAGAGGCGAACCGCTCAGCCGTATCAGTGCCTACAAGATCGTCAAGAAGTATCTGGGGGTTTCGCCTCATGTACTGCGTCACTCCTTTGCCTCCTCTCTCATCATAGGCGGGGCAGATCTGCGTGTAGTACAGGAACTGCTTGGGCACAGTTCGCTGGAGACGACACAGATCTATACCCATATCCAAAAACAGAATCTCAAAGAGACGATGCAGCAGTTTCATCCATTGCGATAATTTGGGTAAAATAGAGTCATGAAAGAGATCGTAGAGTTTTTACAGCATAAAGGTATTATCTTCAAATCCCTCAAGGAGATCACTCCCAAAGAGCTTGGTTCACGCAAGAGAGTCGGGATCTATCTGGGGGTGGATCTCAAAGGCTACTATGCACTTGTGATGGTTGTGGAGAAAAAGAGCCGGGTACTGCGCAAAGAGGCAGAGGAGTTCATCGCGCTGCATGAGAAGCTGGAGCAGTATATTGACAGCAAAATCAAACAGAAATATATCATCATCAAAGCACCGCTATGCTCCAAAGCCAAAGCGTTTTTGGAAGAGCAGGGATGGAAAGTATTTGTTGCTTCGCAACAAAATTAGAAATTAGGAATTAGAGATGAGAGATGAGGAATTAGAATATCAGTTATTTGCAGATATTGGTAATACCCGTATCCATCTCTATGACGGTCAAGCAGTGACGCATCTATTACACGATGAAGCAATCAGCCGGTATGGCACCAAAAAGATAAACTATATTTCGGTCAACACTCCTTTGGAAGCGCGGATAAAAGCGGAGACTGTATGGACAAATGTTTCCGACAAGGTGCATATCCCCGGCGAGTATGAGACGATGGGGGTGGATAGACGCGCACTCTGTCTGAGTCATGACAACGGACTCTTCATTGATGCCGGATCGGCGATCACTGTGGATGTAGTAGAGCGAGGAATATACAAGGGCGGATATATCTTCCCGGGACTCTCTGCGATGCTGGGAAGCTACCGCCAGATCTCGGATGTACTGGATGTGACATTGGAGAGATCACTTGATCTGACCCGTCTTCCCATTACAACCAAAGAGCAGATAAGCTATGGTATAATCGCATCTATCAAAGCGCTCATCGAAAAAAACCGCGGTAACAAACCACTCTATTTTACGGGAGGAGACGGTGATTTTCTTGCAGGATTTTTCCAAGATGCAATCTATGATGAAGCGCTGGTTTTCAAAGGATTGAAGCAGGCCTTGGAAGCAAAAAATCAAGAAACTAAAAGGTGAACCATGTTGACTGTAGCACTTCCAAAGGGGAGAATCGCAGAGCAGACCTTAGAGATCTTTGCCGAGATCTTTGGCGGAGAATTCAGATTTGAAGGGCGTGAGCTCATTATGGAAAAAGAGGGGTTCCGTTTTCTCAATGTCCGTAATCAGGATGTACCTACCTACGTGGAGCATGGTGCAGCGGATATCGGTGTGGTGGGGCTCGATGTCATTACCGAAAAGGAGCTCGATATTATCCAACTGCTCGATATGCAGCTTGGCAAGTGCAAAGTCGCTATCGGGATCAAAAACGAAGATGAACTCGACTGGTCACGCCCCAATATTAAAATAGCGACCAAGATGGTCAACATCACCAAAAACTACTTTGCTAAAAAGGCAGTAGGGGTTGAGGTGGTCAAGCTCTACGGTTCGATCGAGCTTGCACCCCTTGTGGGGCTTGCCGATGCAATCGTCGATATCGTAGAGACGGGCAATACCATGCGTGAGAATGGGCTGAAAGTTGCAGAGGATATCATGGACTCTTCTGCACATCTTATCGCCAACAAGAACAGCTTTTATGCCAAAAAAGAGGAGATCCTCTCTTTGTACGAAGCCATCAAAAAGGTAGTTGAGAGTCGTGGCTAACCCCAACAGCACAGATTCGCTCGATCTCTATGCCAAAGTAGAGGATCTGCTTGAAAACGGTGAAGCGATACAATCCTTGTATGGCTACTACTATGCAACCCTCGCACAACTCTCTTTTGAAACACTGCTTGATATTGGATGCGGCAGCGGTGATTTCCTGATCGCGCTTGCCGATCAATTTGGAGATCTATCGCTTAAGGGGATAGATCTGAGTCCTGTCATGGCGGCACGTGCCAGATCCAAAGGGGCTGATGCTATTGCTGTCGATCTGTGTGAGGTTGATTGGAAGTTTGATGTGATGACAGCGGTGTTTGATATGATGAACTATCTGCCGGATGAAGCCTTGGAGGGATTTTTCGATTGTCTCAAAGCGCATTTAAATGAAGGCGGATATTTCCTCTTTGATATCAATACGCTGTATGGATTTGAAAATGTTGCCGTAGGTGCCTATATCGTTGAGGATGAACGTCGTTTTGTCGCGATTGACAGCGACTTTGAAGAGGGGCACTACCGTGCCGATTTTACTCTTTTTGAGAAATTATCCGACGCATGCTACAAGAAATCTACACAGACGATCCATCAGTTTCATCACACTGTCGATAGACTGCTCGAAGCAAGCGGTATGACATTGGTAGTCGATCAGGAACTCTCCCTCTACGGACTGGAAGAAGCAGACAAACGTTTTGTCATTCTGCAAAAGTAATATATGCCCTAAAGTCAGGGGTATTTGAATAAGATAAATTGGGGGAGTAGTGATGCCGGCTTGACATGATTCAAGCCGGGTAGAAAGCTTTTACTTGATGATCTCGAATGGGTTTTCGATAACGTGCTTTCTGTCTACGATATAAGGGATAAGTGCTGTCTGTCTTGCTCTCTTGATCGCGACTGTGACAAGTTCCTGGTGGCGTTTGCAGTTGCCTGTAAGACGACGAGGCATGATCTTGAATCTCTCACTGAGGCTGAACTTCAGTGCATTGAGGTCTTTGTAGTCGATATAGTCGACTTTCTGTTCACAATATCTGCAATATCTTTTTTTGAATTTTCTTCTTTCTGCCATAATTTATGTTCTCCTAAAACGGTATTTCATCTTCACTGATGTCGATTTCCGGAATATTCGGTGTCGGTTCAGGGGCACTTTGGACCGCAGTAGGTGCTGCCGGCTGGCTGTAACTCTCTGTTGGAGCGCTTGGAGCATTGTAGTCTCCTGCAGGTGCGCCATATCCGCCACCTGCCTGTGCTGCATCATCTCTGCTGCCGAGCATCTGAAGGTTCTCCACGGTTACTGTGTGCTTGCTTCTTTTGCTGCCGTCCTGTGCTGTCCACTGATCGAGCTTGAGTCTTCCATCTACTAAAACTTTGCTTCCCTTTCGAAGGTACTGGTTGGCTATCTCAGCAGTTCTGCCGAAGAAGGTCAGATCGATGAAAAGTACCTCTTCTTTTTGCTCACCTGTTGCAGATTTGAACTTGCGTGATGTTGCGATGGCAGTAGAGCCGATCGCACTTCCGCTTTGTGTGTATCTGATCTCGATATCTCTGGTGAGGTTTCCTGCTAAAATAACTTTGTTGTACATAGGGTTGCTCCTGTAAGCGACTGTAAATTACGCTTCTTCTTTTGCCGGCTCTTCAGCTTTGCTTTTATTCGCTGCTGCAACCTGCTTGTCAAATTGCGCAAGCTCTTTTTGGTTACTATATTTTACAGTCAAAAACTTAATGATGTCTTCGTTGATCTTGAGATTTCTTTCGATCTCTGCAATCGCGTCACCATTGGCTTTGTAGAAAAGGATCGTATAGTACCCTCTGTCGTTTTTCTCAACAGGGTAAGCAAGTTTTCTCATCCCCATATCATCCGTTGCGAGAAGTTCTGCATCCACTTTGGCAAGAACATCTTTGATCTTCGCGACTTGCGCTGCGATCTCTTCTTCTGTCAGTGTAGGTTTGACTACAAAGAGTGTTTCATAACAGTTCATGTATTTCCTTTTGGTTTAATAGCCCGCATTATCAGATGAAGTAGGCTCCACCTGTCCAAAAACGAGCAAGAATTTTGGAAGCGTTATTTTATCGTAATATAACTTAGTTGGATATTAAACAAGCAATTCAGGTCCCAAGAAACAAAAAACCGTAAAATTCCTAATTCCTAATTCCTAATTCCTAATTCCTAATTCCTAATTCCTAATTCCTAAAGATACTGCTGTATCTTGATCAGCATGCTGTAGAGGAGTACTTCACGCTGGGTTGAGGGTGCCTCTTTGATAGCGAGTTCGCTCTCGAGCAGGTGTTCAAAGATCTTCAGCAGCGCAGCCGATTTGACCCGCAGGGCGAGCTGGGCTTTCTGCTCTTCGATCTGTTTGGGGAGTTTGTAGCCGAGAATGGCAGCAGAGTCCACATGACCATGCAGTTTGATATAGGCGTGAAAAAGAAAGATCTGATTGACAAAATACTGCGTAGAGCGCAAAATAGATGCCTCATCCTCTCCGAGTTCAAGCAGTTTGGTGATCGTCGCTGTGATCGGTTTTTTGTTAAAGAGGTCAATGAGGAGCTGTTCGGTAGCCAGCGGTGCGGTGGAGTAGACGAGCCTGTCTATGTCTTTGCTGGTGACTTTGGTGCCGAGTATGGCGAGTTTGTCGAGTTCGTTGGCACAGAGTGCGAGATTGTTCTTGAGCAGAAGCAGGAGGTGCTGCAGAGCATAGTGGTCGATATCCAGACCGATGCGCTGTGCTTTGTGCTGTAGGATCGGCATGGCATCTCTGATATTGGGCTCAAAGAAGCGTACCCAGACACCGCCCTTTTTTTCACTGAAACTGCTTTGCATACTGCGGGCATCTTTGGCACTGCCGGTATAACCGTAGAGAAAATAGTTGTCACTGTTTTTGTTGGCAAGCTCTATAAGCAGATCGAGCTCTTTTTTGGGGATCTTCTTATCATGCTTGACCACAAGCAGGTTGGTACCGCCAAAGAGCGATGTCTGAGACAAAAACCCCTTCGCCTGCTCAAAATCCCACTCGTCAAAATAGAGAGAAAGCATACTCTCGTATGCATCAAGATGGCGTTTATAGTGATTGATATAGTAGTCGGTGAGATACTCGTTCTCTCCATAGAAAAGCACCGCCTTGGGTAGTGCCTGTTTCAGACGCTGATCGAACTCTCGCTGGTACACTATGCAACTCCTTTGGAGTCGAGTGAAGAGTGGAGAGAGAAGAGTGAAGAGTGTCGGCAAGTGTTGTTTTGCAACACTTTTTTTATGCTAATCATAGTGTGCCTCTGTGATTTTTTACGGTAAATGTATTATCTATACCGATCGCTTGTAAATCTTCTTTGATTTTTTTGGCAAGGAAGTATGCCATGTTTGGTGGGACTGCATTGCCAACCATTTTGTAGCCGGACATTACATTTTTATAATAGAATATATGCTCATCTGGAAATGATTGGATACGGGCACACTCTCGCACACTGAGCCTTCGGTAAAGATGTTCTTTTGTCGGAACAAATATGCGTTTGTTTTGTTCGACAAACTGCATTTTTGGTGCTTGCGGATGAATAGGGGCATGTCTGCCACCTGCTTGAATAGTAAAGGAAGGTTCATCCCAGCTTCTCACACGGTTTCGTGACATGAAAATGGTTGAAAAAGATCCAATGGCATACTCATGGTTGGGTATGGCACAGGCATCTGCATTGGTATAATTTTTCTCTTTTGCGCTCAAGACAGAATCTTGAAGGTCAAAAATAACATCTTTTAAGTATCGTTTGGTTTGAAGCGGTTTAGGAAACTCAAACTGAATACCGAGATCATTTCTGTAGCCCACAAAGAAAACACGTTTTCTATCCTGTGCGACACCATAGTCATGGGCGTTGAGTAGTTTAAATGAGAGCGTATAACCACTCTCTTCAAAGAGTTTTTTAATATTTTCAAGTGCAGGTGCATGGCGTGAAGCAAGCATGCCGGAGACATTCTCTGCAAGAAAAAAGAGCGGTTTTTTACTGCGTAAAAGACGGATGAAGTCAAAAAAGAGCTGACCTCTTTTATCTTCTATCCCTCTTAGTGCTCCTGCTTCACTCCAGCTTTGGCATGGTGGTCCACCGATCATACCAATGGCATCAGGTACTTCCTCTGCTTCAATTTGGGTAATACTTCGTCTGTCAAGTTGGGTATGAGGGAAGTTTTTTTCGTAGGTCTCCCATATCTCTTTGTCATACTCATTTGCCCATATCGTTTTAAAACCGGCTTTTTCAAAACCAAGATCAAGACCGCCTGCACCGGAGAAGAGAGAGATAATATTCATGAAGCTACCTTATATGTGATCAATTTTGCATCCAATAGTTTTACCGGATTATTTGGATCTTCTATTTTAACATCTTTTATTACAAGAAGTTTATGTGTTTCAATGGATCGTCGATCATCGTTTGGAAATGAAAAATATTTTTCCGTTCTCATTAATGCGATGAGTTGAAATGGTGCATCGGGATCTGTCTGATATAGATAGTTATAAACTTTACTTGGATTCTCTATGATCCACATACCCCTAATACGAAGGTAGGTAATACCCAGAGGATCTACATTGTTGATACCGCTAAGTTCATTTGTACCTTGATTGATTTCAAGGTCATCTATTTGACTTAGGGTGTCTTTAATTCTATTTTCTACTGTTGTGTAGGTAGTCTCTTCTGCGGCATAACAGTCGCCGTATACCATCCAAAGACTTAGTAATTTTTTCTCTTTTACATAGCCTATACTGTAGATGAGATCTTTTTCTTCCCATGTTTCACATACTCGGCATGCTTTATTTATTTTGGGATTATCACAATGGAGTTTGGCTTTAGGGTGTGAACTGTTGAGTTGTAGGTTTGTAGATGGTGATTGTATTTTTTTGACTTCGATGGCATCTCCACCTTTTAGTATCATATCTGGTGGGTTATTCTTGTTCCCTGTATATGAGAATGTTTGATTGATTTTTTCTTTTCGGATAGTTGCATCTTCTTCGTGTAGGGCATCGGCAAATACATACTTGATGTAGTTTTCGAGACCTTCGCCCATATTGTTCATTCTATTGTTGCCATCTGTAATAGTCATAATATTTGTTTGATAATTTTCAGCAATACGAACGAGTGCTTGAAGAATGTTGGACATGTTTAACTCTCTTGTTTTTTTTGTAATCATAAGCTCAATAATACACAAATGGCATAAAATATGTCAAATTGCCATATTTTATAACTCAGTTGCCTCTTTGCTGACTTTCTCCGTGACCTCTCCCATGACTATCGCTTGCGGGATGCTGGCTTCTGTGATCTTTGTCTTGACTTTGTCAAAGAGCATGACATTGTCTCCTTTGACATTCAGCGTGATCCCCTGCGGTGCCTTTTCGTCTTTGAGGATCGCCTTGGCGCTGCTGTTGTCATTGATCTCTACGATCTCGGCATCATAGGTCTCGCCTTTGTGCTGGTCGGCCCATCTGGTAAATTTGCGGTCTCGGAAGTCCCATTCGGCTTTGGTCGCTTCTCGTTCGAGCTCGCTGACACGCGCACAGAGTGGTTCGATGTTTCGCAGGAGATACTCTGCCTCTTCTTTGTCGCCTCTGAGCTGTGTCTTGATGAGACGGTGGAGGATCAGGTCGCTGTAACGGCGTATCGGCGAGGTGAAGTGACTGTAGTGGCTAAATCCCAGTCCGAAGTGTCCCACATTGATATGGCTGTAGCTTGCCTGTCTGAGTGACTTGATGATCAGTGCATCGACCTCACTCTCAAGACCCATCTTTTTCGCTTCTGCCTGGATCGCGCGGATTAGAGATGGGGAATCCTCATACTCTTCGACGTAGAGTCCGATGGCGGCAAGTTCAGTCAATAGCTGTTCGATACGCTCGAGCTGCGGCGGCTCATGGATACGGAAGATACTGTCGCCTTCTCCTGTGAAGCGTTTCGCGGATGCCTGGTTGGCAAGCAGCATACACTCTTCGATGAGTGAGTGTGAAGGGGTGCCGGTCTCGATCTGTGTGGCTTTGAGTAGATGGTTCTCATCGAGGGTCAGCTTGATCTCTTCGCTCCTGAAGTCAAATCCCTCTTTGAGACGGCGCCCTCTCAGGCGCTGCGTGATCTTCTGCAGCGGCAGCAGCCAGTGGAGGATACGCTCTACGGTCTGGTCGTTGCCGCTGTAGCCCTCTTGGAGGATCGCATCGACCGCTTCGTAGTTGAAGCGGTGCTTGGAGTGGATCACCGCTTCAAAAAACTCCTCTTTGAGGGGCTGCAAAGTCTCTTTGTCGAGCTGGATCTTGGCGACAAATGCGAGTCTGTCCACTTTGGGCTTAAGAGAACAGATATTTTCACTCAGTTCACGGGGCAGCATCGGGAAGGATTTGTGCGGCAGGTAGGTGGTAAAGCCTCGTCTTTTCGCCTCTTTGTCGATCTCGGTAAAGTAGGGTACATAATGGCTGACATCAGCGATTGCCACATAGAGGGTATATGTTTTGAGGTCAAAATAGATCGCATCATCGAAATCTTTGGCCGTGACCGGGTCGATGGTACAGAAATCCAGCTCTGTTAGATCGACGCGCTCCTTATGTTCAGACTTGTTGACCTCCGACTCTATTTCGAGCGCTTCAGTGACACACGCCTCAGGGAATGCATCGGCACGCTCATAGAGTGCCAGAGAGATCTTCTCATCGACTTTGGGATCGGCAAGGTGTCCAAAGACCTCAAGTACTTTGCCGGTATCGATATCGATCTTCATCACAGTGCCCAGTTTGAAAGCGCTCAGATCCATCCCTTCCATTACGGCTTGGGTCGGCTCACCTGTGCGGATGTCGATGACCGAGAAGTTGCCCTGTGGATCACGGTGGGTGTAGGCGATGGTGTAGAGGTGTGCCTGTTCGATGACGGCAACGACTTTGGCGCTCGCACGTCCCCGTCTGGCGATGATACGTTTGGCAACGACGATATCGCCGTTCTTGGCACCGTTTAGGTCATCGGGCTCTACGAGCAGGTCGCGCTGCTCTTTGGTGGCAGCCTCTATAT
>WFYB01000123.1 GCA_015490315.1 Sulfurovum sp.
AGTTGTGCGCCCATCTCTTTTGCCTGCTCTTCAGTGATCTCACCCATATTTTTCGGGTTGTTCATAAGGTCTGTTACTTTTTGGCTGTACTCATCCCAGATGGTACCGCCGATCAAACTATCCATTCCCATGTTATTTCCTTTGTTTATCTATTTCTATCACGGGGGTCAGGTGATTCATGATTCATTGCTTTGCAACAAATCACAAATCACCAGACCCCTTACTTCTTTTTAATTTCTAATTTCTAATTCTCAATGGTGTGCCTCAAGCCCGCTCACATGACCCTCAGGGGCATAGGAGTAGGTACTCGATATCCCTCTTAGTCTCTCTACCGCCTTTTTGACGACATCGAGCGTATAGTCAAGCTCCTCTTGTGTCGTATAGCGGCTAAGAGAGAAGCGGATCGCAGTGTGTGCGAGATCATCATCTGCACCGATCGCTTCCATGACGGAGTTGGCTTCGAGATCTTCTGATGCACATGCAGACCCTGTACTTGCCGCGATCCCGGCATTGTTCAGATCCCAAAGCATCGATTCACCTTCGATACCTCTAAATGAGATGAGGATCGTATTGGGTGTTCTTTTGTTTCTCGGTGTCACCACGAAGGTATCGGGGATCTCAAGCAGCGCATCTTCGAACTCATCACGCAGCTCTCTCACTTCCGGCATCTCAAAGTCAAGCGCATCAACTGCCTGCTCGATCGCTTTGCCCATACCTACGATACCGGGCACATTCAGTGTACCTGAGCGGTAACCGCCCATCTGTGAACCGCCGTGGAACAGAGGCAGAAGCTCTCTGCCCTTTTTGATATAGAGTGCACCGACACCTTTTGGACCGTGGAACTTGTGTGCTGAGAAGGTCAGATAGTCGACATTGATCGCCTGTACACTTACAGGGGTCTTGCCGATCGCCTGTACCGCATCGGTATGAAAAGGTACACCATGCTCTGCACAGATATCACCGATCTCGGCGACAGGGAAGATGGCACCAGTCTCGTTGTTTGCCCACATGACAGAGACCAAGGCGGTTTTGTCCGTAATCGCTTTGCGTACATCCTCTGCATCGATCAGTCCTTCGTTGTTGATCGGAAGATAGGTGACTTTGCATCCCATGCTTTCGATCCACATCGCGGTAGCGATCACAGAAGGGTGCTCTACCTCGGAGATGATGATATGGTTCTTCTTGCCTGTGAGGATTTCACTGAAATAGATGCTTTTGAGTACCCAGTTGTTACTTTCGGTCGCACATGAAGTGATCACGACACTGTCCTCTTTGGGCGCATTGATCCCGGCATAGATTTTTTGCATGGCTGTTTTGAGGGCAGGGTGTACTTCACTTGCAAACTGGTGCAGCGAATTGGGATTGCCGTATTTTTCTACAAAATAGGGTTTCATCTCTTCAAAGACGACTGGGTCGACTTTGGTTGTAGCGTTGTTGTCCAGATAGACTCGCATAGATTTCCTTTGAAACAATTTCTATTCTAATTAAGACCTATTTAGTCCTAATTGATTTTCTGCATATTACATTAACTTTCTTAATCTAATATAAATCGATGGATTTAAAGAGGAGGATTATACTCCGATTTAAATGAAATCCGCTTGATTTGTATCAAGAGTTAAAAAAACAAGAGGTATAAGAAGTAATATATTATAAATAATAATTATCTTATGATATAATAAAATATATTATTTTAAAAGGAGATACTATGGCTACGATGATGTTGATGATAGGTGCGGCGCTTTTTTACAGTTTGATTATTTTTTGGATCTGTGAAGAGAAATCACTTAAAAACGCAAATCTCTCTGACTTGAAACTACTGATCAAAGAGGAGCTTGATATCACCGCGATCTTTCAAGAGTACAATACCATACGCTATCTGACGATCTACTTTTTTGCCGTATTGGTCTTTGCGGCACTGATGGCAAGCTATATCTTCATCCCCAAGGGATATGGCTTGGCAGAAGTGATGGCGATTACATTTATTCCTTCACTGATGGGCTCTTTGATTATCCTTCTGATCAAATGGCGTTTTCAGCCCATTATCAAACTGATCTCATCATTCCTTTTTGGAAGTATCTATATGACAGCAAC
>WFYB01000124.1 GCA_015490315.1 Sulfurovum sp.
AGAATATGATGGGAAAATAATTTCTAATGGTTTTATCTGTATATTATCTTCACGCAAAGAATCAGACTGTTGCCAAGATAATAATATCTCTTATACTCAAGCAAATTGTTCATCATTAATCTTACCATTTTATGAATAAGCATAAAAAAAATATTTTTCAAAGATTTTTTAAATAATATGAAAACCCTCTACCACGGCGGACAAAAATCAGGCAAGAGCCTACTAGCTGAACAAAAGGCTCTAAGCCTTGCAGGTGATAAAAAACCCTACTACATCGCTACCTATGACAACAGCTATGGGGATGGTGAGATGCGAGAACGTATTGAAACCCATCAGTCTCAACGTAAAGAGAAGTTTATCACCATAGAAGAAACGCGGCACCTTAACCAACACATAGAAGCTAAACATACCTACCTCATAGACTGTATGAGTATGTGGATACTTAACACTATGGAGCAAAAAATCGAAACACTACTTGATGAAGTAGAAGCCATCTGCGCCAAAAATGCGCATGTTGTCTTTGTGCTTAACGATGTCTCTTGTGGAGTTATACCTCTTGATGGGGTAAGTCGTAAGTATGTTGACCGTTCTGGCATCATCGGGCAGAAGCTCGCACAGCTTTGTGATGAAGTGTATGAGGTAAAACTGGGCTTGGAGAACAGACTCAAATGACAACTTTTGAGCATGGAGGAGATGTCACAGCCTTTGCCAAAGTTTGTGGTTGCAAGATAGATGAAATCATAGACCTCTCTTCCAGCATCAACTTTGTCAAGCCTGTTATAGATGTAGACTTTAACACCTTAGAGATCGCGCCCTATCCAAACTATGATGCACTTTATGAAGCAGTGGCAAAACATTATGGTGTGGGTGTGGAGGAGATGGAGCTTTTTAATGGTGGATCTTCGGCCATTTTTTCTTTGTTCTCTCATCTTAAAGGTACTGTAGCAACAGCACCCTGCGTAAGTATATACTCTCCTGCGTATTTAGAGTATAAAAAGGCTGCAGAGCGTTTTGGGTATGAGTTAAATATTGTCAATAGATTTGATGATGTTCATGCAGATATACCTGAGGGTAGTTTAGTGATTTTTGTAAATCCTTCTACGCCAGATGGGATGATGTATGAGATAGATGAGCTACTAGCCATGTGGCATAAAAAAAACTGCACTGTGTTGATAGATGAGTCTTTTATAGAGTTTAGCGATGCAAAGTCTGTCACATATCAACTCTCCAAGTACCCCAATCTCTACATCCTCAAATCAATGACCAAGTTTTTTGGGGCTGCTGGTATTCGCGTGGGTACGCTCATCTCACAAGGCAAAAATATCAAACTACTGAGAGAGACAGAACCTCTTTGGAAACTCTCTGCTTTTGATGCTGCTTACATTCAAGCCGTTCTTAGAGACAGTGGTTTTAAAACGCGATCAGATAATGCCAATGCCAAGAGTAAAGCCTACCTAACTCAGATACTCCAAAAATCTCCATTAGTGGAGAAGATATATCCTTCATCTGCAAACTATATACTCGTTAAACTCACCATCACAGCCAAAGCCTTGCAAGAGAAACTACTACCTCATAAAGTGATGATACGCTCTTGCGAAAACTTTGATGGGCTTAGTGACTACCATGCACGCATCGCTGTTAAAAATATGGAAGATTTAGCTTGCTTTGCAAAGGCTTTAGATGCATAACATCAGCATATTTGGTACAAGTTCAGATGCTGGAAAGAGTACCCTCACATGGGTCATAGGACGCATACTCCAAGAGGCAGGCTACACAGTTGCTCCCTTCAAAGCACAAAATGTCTCTAACAATGCCCATGTCGCAGATGATGGCTCAGAGATAGCCATAGCCCAGCACTTTCAAGCCAAAGCTTTGGGTGTACCTACCTCATGGCACAACAACCCTGTACTACTCAAATCTAGCAGGGGTTCTTCAGCTTCGCTTATCGTGGGTGGGAAAAGTGCTTCAGATAAAGATGTACGAGAGTATTACCGTGATTTGGACACACTCAAACCTACAGTCAAAGAGGCTTTTTCTTATCTAGATAAACGCTATGACTGTATCATAGCTGAAGGTGCAGGCTCACCAGTAGAGCTAAACCTCATAGACAAAGATCTCTCCAATATTTTCATAGCCACAGAGTTCAACACTAAGATAATTCTCGTAGCAGATATAGAAAAAGGTGGTATATTTGCCTCTATTTATGGGGTCTATCATCTACTTCCTAAAGCCTTGCAAGCTAATGTCATCGGTGTCATTGTCAATAAATTTAGAGGGGACATGAGCCTTTTTGATGAGGGTGTAGAGATTATCGAAAAAGAGTTTGCTATTCCTGTGCTAGGTGTTCTGCCTTATGAGCCTTTTAACCTTGGATTTGAAGACTCACAAAGCCTCATAAACTACACCCAAAACTGTGAAAAGTCCACACGTCATGTAGCAGTCATCGCCTACCCTACCATGTCTAACTACACCGACTTTGAGCCTCTACTTGCAGACCCCAACACCTGTGTAGAGTTCATCACTGCAAATGTGGATCTCTCCTGCTTTGAGTGCATAATCCTGCCAGGTTCCAAACGTGTGATAGAGGACTTGAACTGGCTTAAAAAAACAGGACTTTTCGAGCAGTTACAAGTGCATCACAAAACGGGGAAAATCCACCTTGTCGGCATCTGTGGAGGATACCAGATGATGCATCAGTCTATTGTCGATGATGCGTGTGTAGAGGTACAAGTGCCTACTACGGTAGAGTCCTTGGGCTTCATAGAGGGTGAGATACACTTTCAAAAAGAAAAAATACTCAAACGCCATGGTGACACCTACGAGATACACCACGGTATATCTACAAGCCACCCCGAAGGCTACAAAAGTAAAAAACTCTATGGTACTTTCTCTCATGGGCTGTTTATCGATACATGGTTTAAAACCTATGAAAAAGAACACATCACTGCCTTTATAGAGAAGATGAAAGCGCATTTAGATGTAGAAAGGATAGTCAAAAGTGTACTTTAGTGTCACCCTCCTTGCCTACTTCATCGACAGAATCTTTGGAGAATTTGGGTTTATACGTCACCCTGTGGTACTTATGGGAGATTATATAAAGTGGTTTAAGAAACACTTTTATAAAGATGATATTTTTAGAGGAGCCTTATTAACTATCTCTCTACTTACACTTGTATTTACTCTTTCTTTTGTACTGCAAAATATAGTGTCAAAGTGTGGACACCCCTTCCTACAGCTGATCATACTAAGTATCATAGCTTCTACTACCATCGCATCCAAAATGCTCTACCATTCGGTTAAAGATATTATGAAACATCCAGAAAATATCAGATACCTCGTCAGTCGTGATACAGAAAACCTAAGTGAATCAGACATCAACAAGGCAGCCATAGAAACCTATGCAGAGAACCTTAGTGATGGGGTCATTGCACCTCTGTTTTACCTGCTTCTTTTTGGACTATGGGGTGCATTTGTCTATAAGGCTATCAATACTCTCGACTCCATGGTAGGGTATAGAAATGAGAAGTATGAGAGGTTTGGAAAGTTTTCTGCCAAGCTAGATGATGTGGCAAATTATATTCCTGCTAGGATTACGGCATTGTTGATAGCCCTGTTATCCAAAGGTACAGTGGCAACTGCACCCTACAAGTTTTACAATTATGGAAACCGTCACGAAAGTCCAAATGCAGGACATCCCATTTCAGCTATGGCACTTGCTCTTGGCATCAAACTTGGTGGAGACACTTCTTACTTTGGAAAAATGAAATCTAAACCCTATTTTGGTGAGGGACGAAAGAATATTACAAAAGAAGATATACAAAACGCACTGGCTTTACAGCTAAGATTGGATATATTTATCATACTATTTTTAGGCATAGGAGTTGTACTTTGAGAGAGCACTATTTGGGACTAAAGTTTATGTTTTCCTATTTTACTATTTTGCCCATACGGTTCAAAGATGATGATGATCTGTCGGCCCCAACTGTTTTGGCTTCAATGCTTTTTTATTTCCCATTAGGCGGACTTGTATTGGGTGGAGTGAGTTTGGGTATTTTCTTTTTGCTTGAACCCCTCGGATGGCTGGGTGCCGTTGTGGCTGCTGTGGCCTATATGATGCTTTATGGTTTTTTACACACAGAAGCCATTATAGATGTAGTCGATGCTATCTATGCCAAACATAACAACAAAGACCCATATGAAATTATCAAAGAACCAACAGTCGGTGCGATGGGAGTACTCTGGGCAGGCGCTATGATGCTGCTACAGATTGCCGGCATAGTCTATCTTTTAATACATGGTGCATATGCGTTCTTTCTTTCTATTTTGATCATCAGCCGATTAGGGCTATTACTTCTTTTTTCTACGCAAACCTTTCGTTCTTCATTTATCACTCAGATCCAAAAAGGATTTTCCCTGCGTTACTTAATAGCCTCCTTAATATCATTTACATTTATTGGGCTTTGGCTTAGCGGCTGGTACTTTATGCTACTTTTATGTTTTGGGTTGTTGTTTGCATATATATCTGCCTACCTGTTAAAATCCAAACTTGGTTTTATCAACGGCGATGTACTAGGAGCAATTTTGGAAAGTATAGAGATACTCCTCATCCTTCTTGGAGCGCGACTATGGCTCTAACACTACTTCGCCATGCTGCTCTTGCCAAAGAGTATGAAAACTGTTACAATGGCTGGAAAGATCTTAGTATCGACCCATCCAGATTTGATGACAGAAAAGTTGCACTACTTCGTAAACAAAAATTTGATCTCATCTACTCTTCAGATCTTTTACGCTGCCAACAGACTTTAGAGATGATGGACATAGATGATTATGTCACCGATGAACGCCTGCGAGAAGTACAATTTAGAGAAGAGATTGAGGGGCTCAATTTTAACGAGATAGAAAAGCTAGACTCCTACAAAACAAGCTACATTGAAGAGAGAGAAACATGGCATGCGTATATCTGTGCAGAGTCACAAGAGGCATTTGAAGCACGAATAAAATCGTTCTTAGAAGAGTTACCAATCAACAAAGAGATACTCATCTGCTCTCATGGAGGCACACTCCAAAAGATGATGGCGATGCTGGGCTATGCCAAAAATAAAATAGCCTATTTAGAAAATATAAGGATAGACAATGTCGTATAGCTCTTGGTTTCAAGCACACGGAAAAAAACACAAAGCCATCATGGATAAACTGACACACCTAAGTGATGATGAAATCATCGCCTACTTCAGGTTTGAAAATATGGTAGAAAAAGAGCCCGATTTTTGCCCACTCTACAAAGAGAACAAAAAGTGCCATGACATGAAAGAACTAAACTGCTACCTCTGCGCCTGTCCCAACTTTAGGTTTGATGACAATGGCTTTAAAGAAGTAGAAAATAAAACCCTCTACTCTACATGTAACATAGAGTCAAAAGATGGCAGCCAATACATCAGCGATGATGCCATACACCAAAACTGTGCAGGATGTGGCGTGCCTCACCATGAAGCCTATGTCAAACAGCACTTTTCGAGAGACTGGTTTGAGATCATGCGGCGCTCCATCAGTAATGATGGTCAATAACTACATACTCATCCCCATAATACTCTCTGGCAAACTTCAATGCATCGAGATACTCTCTCGCACTCCCCTCGATATAGACCGGTGTACCGACACTCGCCCACTTGAACATCTTTTGGGCAAAACCGTTCTTGAGACGGATACATCCGTGTGAAGCCGGTCTGTTTGGGACATAGCCCAGATGCATCGCTATCCCGCTGTTGGTCAGGCGCAGCATATAGTTCATCTTGGCACCGCCGTTTGGCTTGGGCCAGAGGTTGGAACGGTGACGGCCCTTTTTCTGCAGTATCCGAAACTCTCCGTTGGGTGTCTCTCTGCCTATCTTTCCTGAAGAGATACGTCCCTTAAAAACCACGTACCCATCTTCCAAAGCATAGGCACGCTGTTCGGAGAGATCGACCACGATCTCTTTGTATCCAGCCATAGCAGCGGTACCCAAAGCAAAAAACAACACTAGATATAAAACTCTTTTCATAGTCTACTCCAAATATAGTCATCTTAACACAATGCTGTGGGATAATTGTGTACCGAAGATCAATTGATTGTCATCTCTATATAGGCACAGCCCCGTGCTGTCGAAGGAGCGCTGGTCTGGTCTGTAACGGTACCGAGATTGATCGTCACGTCCGTACCGCTGAGCGTACCTCCCGTATCCGTCAAAGCTGCACAATCACAGGCGGTATTGATATTTTGTACAATACCCCCAGATTTAATATAGGTGAGGTTATCCTTGCCATTGCCTGTGAGAGAGTCATTGACTGTCGCATTATCGGCTGCGGCTTCTCCTGTATTGTCCACTCTGAAACAGTAGCGGATCGTCGCTCCCGGGATACGCTTGGGGTTTGTTGTACCGTTGACAGGGTCACTCACAACAATAGAGCTTTTGTCAATACTCATAGAGGGAGACGCGGTATTGCTTTTGCCCACAGAGTTGGTCTGTCCCGGATCGGTATTGGTATCCCGTGTCGGAATATAGTTGGTACAATTGGTCGCCTTTTTGCTCGCTACAGTAGTGGCGGAGAGTTCCCAGCATACCGAGCTGTCACTGTCATCCCCATTGGGGGTCAATGCGATGGATTCACCTGTGGCAGCTCCGGAGAGACGGCTGTTTTCACTTCCGTTCCATGAGAGTGTCACCCCCTGCTGACTTGTCGGTATACTATCGCCTCCGCTTCCGTAGGTGATATAATCCTCCGGCACGACATAGAGTGTCTGACCATCGACCGTAGTTTTGTCAGTATTACTGGGCTTGAGCAATAGTATATCATCCCCACCATTATTCAAAATCGGGCTCCTGCTGATATAAAAATGGTGCACATTGCCTATTACACTGTCTGTACCGCTACCTATATGCAGTACTACATAGTCTCCAGTATTGACACTATGCTTTGGAAACCTGTAGTGGTGTGAAGAGCCATCCTGATCGGTAAAGAGATAATTTTTCAGATTACCGCTCTGAGTGGTGTAAAACTCGATAAACTCATCATTTGCCGTGCCATTGGTTGTTTGGCGATAGAGCACTTCATTGATCACCATCTTCGCAGGTGTGACCGGATCGTACAAGAAGACCCAATAGGCGACCTCTTCTGTAATATGTGTCCTTGTGGTATCACCCTGTACTGTCTCCTCATCAATCGCCATATCCAGTGACGTCCCCAAAGGAGAAGCACCATAAAGTACTGCCCAGCCTCCCTGACCACCATCCTCAGCTTCTTTGGTGACAACACCGTCTGTGTAGCTTTTGTCCAGTGTATAGGTATAAGGTGGATTGTCGCCGACACCCCGTATGGAGTCAGATCCATAATCAACAGCCATAGAAAAATCTTTTAATTCATAAATGCCAGCTTCTGCAACAATATATCCCAATGTTTCACTATTTCTCGTTTCTCCTATCTGACCAACATGTTTGCCAACACATATTCTATTATTGCTCTGAAAAGGTCTTCGGCTTCTTGTTTGGCAGTTAAAAGACCAAAACACGGAAAATCTATTGTCATTGTAGCTCATCACCTGCCCAAGCACCGCAGGACGGGTATAGCTCTGAACTATGCTGCCGGTTACCTCTTCTGCCCTTGCAACACTCCAGTTGTTCGGTGAGGTATTGCCGTTGGTATTGGTTGAGAGCACTTTGTGGGCTTCATACTTGAAAGGAAGGGTATAGCTCCCTGCATCTGAGATGATACAATAAACATCTGTCGTATATCCCGGATCACTGTCATTGGGACGCTGTATCTTAAGCTGGAAACTTCCAGAGCTAACACTTCTCAGCCGTACCACTGCTTCACTGTTTACTTTGTTTGGCAGTACGTTGCTGCAGACTATGACAGGATCACTGTAGCTGTTGCCAAGCGTGACACTTTTCCAGCTATAGCCTACACCTGTGATCTTCTGATACTCCAGATCAGCAGTCACCACCTGTGCCTTCAAGATAACAGCAGCAAAACAGCAGAGCCATAGCATTCTTTTCATCATTTATTTTACTTGATATCGACTTCTATGTAACCGCATTCTTTTGCATTTGCAACAACTGATCCAAAATCAAGCTTAACTGGGGTTACGCCATTTCCAGTTCCATTAGCTCCATTATTGCTTGCAGAACTCACACCGGTACAATCACATGGGCTTGAAACAATCTGAATATTTCTTATTGTACTCGTATCAAAATTACTATCGACTGTATCCGTTACAATATTATTGTCTGTATCAAAATCCGTAATATTCTCCAGTTCTATTGCATAACGTATGGTTGCCCCTGGTATCCTTTTGGGTCTGGTAGTTCCATTAACCGGATCACTTATCACACAGGAATTTTTCGTTACCTTCATATATGTAACAGGAACAAGACAAACATCATCTACATGCCAATAATCCCAACCGTTCCCATTTCCATTCGTCATTCGAAGTCTGATTTTGAAATTACTGTGTTTAGCATCAGCCGGCATTGAATAGGTTCTGTTATATATCTGTCCATTAGTGCCACCTCCGGCAAATGTCTCCAACACTATCCAACTATTTCCGCTATTTAGATACTCTACTACTAGATCTTCACCAGGATCCGGGTCTTCACTAAAACTATCATCCCCTCGTCTAATCCACACGGTTAATTCTTTAAAATTATTCGAGGTGTCAATTGCTATAGAAGTAGCATCTACATTACCGCCATTTATCGATAAAGAATGAGAAGGTGAATTATACGTTGCAGTTGTAATATTCACACGTGTAGTTGAAGAGACCACCCAATTAGAAAGATCTCCTTCAAATTCATCACACTGTCCGACCACTAATGCTGGTGGCGGTGCTACATACCCAGTCTCTGTAATAACGACATCATCCACATGCCAATAGTCCCAACCTGTCCCACTTCCCCCCGTTTGACGTATCCGTAGTTGAAAATTATTATATAAGGCATCCAATGGGAGTTGATAACTTAGATTATATATTTCTCCAGGAGTACCATCACCGGCATATGTAGAAATCTGCTTCCACGTTGATGTATTATCAAGATACTCAATGACCAAATCTTCATTTCTATCAGGATCTTCACTGAAACTATCATCCCCTCTTCTGATCCACATTTCAACTTTTGCTCCACTAACAGCAAGATTGATAGTCTGACTTGTTACTGAAACAACTCCATAACGAGTATATAACGAACGTGTTCCCGAGTTACTTGTCTGTGTACTTATACCGGCATTACTACTGTTACTAGTTGTCCATTGGGGAGATAACGATGTTCGTTCAAAATCATCTGAAAATAATATATCTCCAGGTAAAGCAAATAGCTTCAAAGTAATCAAACTAACCACAATAACCATTTTTCCTACCACGACATCCACCTTACCAACTCTTTCAGGTTTTTTTGATCAAACTTCATCTTGAACTGCACATAGGCACCCTCTGCGCGGTAGTTTTGCAAAGAGAAGTCTCGATCTTGAAAGCCCTGCCAGTTGTATCCGCCGATGAGCATCATATTGGTAAAGATATTGTACCCCGTATAGATACCTGCACCATAGTCCCAGTTGTTAGCACTGTGAGCATAGAGTACTGAAGCCTGTGTACCGATCATCCATTTCTCCGTGATATCATGACGTGCATCTATACCAAAGAGCTGTGTCACCCCCTTAAACTCATAATCATTGACCGTATCACGCACATACTTGATACCATGCTGCAGTGACACTTCCGTGCGTTGGTTCGGGCTATAGTTCACGACCAGGTTATTGATCGCTTTTTGGGTATAGATCTCCTCTTCAAATACATTGCGTTTTTCATGTACCAGATCGAGTTTGTCCAGCACGATCACATCCGTCTGTTCGGGTCTGTAGGCAACGGAGAGGCGTACGTTAACATCCTCGCTGACACCATCGGCACCCTCTTCTCTGTTATACCCCGCACTGAATGCCAGTGCAGTCGCACTGTTTGCCTGTGTATAGATCGCAGCTGTGACATTGTACTTCTGGTCGATACCTGCATCACGGTATTCACCGTTGAGAGATGCCGTCCATCCGCCGGTACGGTAGTTGACTCCCAGACGGTAGGCTGAGAAATCGACCTGCTCACTGCTGGCATTGCCATCGAGTACCTGCCCCTTCTCATATCCTGCAGAGAAGCTCCAGTGCTCATTGTACTGATAGTTTTGCAGCATTCCCAAGGTATTGTAGACACGTGTTATATCATTGCCAAATTCGCTTGTTGTTGCATTCTCCAGTGTCATGCCGGTCCATGGACGATAACGCATACCTATACGCCCAAGCTCTCTCTTCTCCTCACCATGCAACCACTCATAACGTGCGAAGAGATCGACCTTGGATGTCACTGCGAAATCTGCTCCAACAGAGGTTTTGGACGGGTATATTTTATCCTCATCTTTACCGAAACTCTGGTCATGTGTCACAGAGAGCTTCAGTCTCTGATCAAAGAAGGCATAGCGTACGCCCACAAGCAGTTGATGTGCAGCAGCGGTATCGGTGTTTTTGGCATACCGGTAGCCCATATAGGCAGACCAGAGTGTCTGTTCCATCTCAATGCGCGTCTCAAAAACATCCTCATTGGTATTGCTGAGAAGATCGCTGTTTCTAAATGCACTGCTTCGCAGCGTCAGACGGTTCTCAAATGTTTTGGAGAAATCTACCCCAAGCTGTCGTGTCGCACCGAGACTCGGACTAAGCTGTCCCAATCCGAAGCTATCCTGCTGCTCACGATAGTAGCCGCGGAGATACATACCGTTGGAGACGTGCTCGATCTCGGCATATTTTGCATCTCCGTAGGTTGTGTTTCCCTCTTGGGTTGTTTTGGTCTTGGCATACTCTGCCTTGAGTGTCGTTGCACTACCCAGCTTGATCGTAGTATCAACACCGGAGAGCTCACTCTGACGCTTGCCGTTATCCTCGGAGATATAGCTGACACCGACCTCTGCTGCACCGCCAAACGCTTTACCTGCGATACGTCCACCCTTGGTAAAGTGACGGCTGCCGTCACCCTTGATCTCATAGTTGACCACAATATAACGCGGGTTGAAATTGGCATCGTTACTATAGATCGGTTCCTTGAAAAAGAGTGTCCCACGGTCATAGTCAATCTCATAGTCTTTATAGCGTTGCAGTACTTTTCGTGAAAGGACCTTCTCGGGATGATAGCGGTCACGCACTTCGATACGTACCTCTTCGCTGTTGTAGATCACAGGTTTGTTCTCCAGATGATAGAAACCGGAAGTACCATCTCCTCTCATCTCATCTTTGACAAAAAGCTGATCTGTTTCGGAGATAAATGCTTTACCCTCTATAATATCACCGTGATACTCTGCCTTGAGTCCTGTAAGCTTCCTACTGTACTGAGATAGTTCAGTCACAGTCATATCCGTACTGAAATCTCCATAAAGTGCAGAAAAACGCTCTCTCTCTACCTTGACATAGAGTTTTTTCCTACTTGCGGCAGCATAGTTCTGGACAGTACCGTCGTTATAAAGTGTATAGTAGGTATTGGGGTCGATCTCGTCAAAGAGTCTGCTGTTCTTTGTATCTTTGCCGCTGTCATATGCAAGTGTCAGAAGCCAGTCACCCTTAATACGCCCTTTGGCAAAAAATGATACCCTTCCCTCTTTGATCACTTTATCCTCTGCGCCTGATGCCTTGAGATTCTCTTGATGTCCTTTGAGTGTGTTGTATCCCACTGTACCTTCTGCGAAGCCCACCATGATCCACTCACGCAGCTGCGGCTTGAGCCAGGCACGCACCACCTCATCACGTCCCTGAATCTGGAAATGCAAAGTAGCCGTACCCGACTGTGTTGTCGGCTGCAGTTTTATATAGGCGATCCCATCGCTATCAATGATATATTTATTACTATTTGCTTCTACTCCCATCAAAGGATTTTGTTGCAATTGCTCCAGTGTTCTTTGAGACTGATATGGAGGCTCTATACTAAACGTACCGGTAATCCCAGCCCTAAGCGGATACCCATCCGCATCGATGAAACGTACAGCGATCACAGGGGAATGCTTGCCGTCAGCCACAGTAAAAGAGTTTTTCTCTACATACTCTATCTTGACCGGTGTCTGGGAGACATGCACTATCTGCCTAAGTATCTTTACAGTATTGCCCTTCTTATCTATCAATTTAACACGGATTATGTTAGTCTTCTCAAGCAGATCCACACCTTTATAGATATCGATAACTTCGGAGCTATTACGATCAGAGATTTTGCCATCAAAATTAAGCATACTAACTTTCTGATCATTCAGCCATACTTCTGCTTTTAGGCTTTTATCATGAGCTATTGCAACTTTTGTACTAGGAAGCGTAGGTACATATTTCTCAGGTGGCCACAATACCCTATTCTTTCCTTCTAGAGACTTCAAATATGTGCGATTATACTTAGGCATTTTAGCAATACTAGTAGGAATACGATAATCGTATATATCTACAATTTTTGTCTTCGCTTTCTCAGCATTTCTGACTTGTTTTATAACACTATTGCGTTTAAGACAAAAGTCTACACGCTTCAGTGCTCCTTGTCCAACATTGACAAATTGTGAAAAATCTCGTCCTGCAAAACGGACATTTTCGATGTTGTCCCCCATGACATAGCCATTTGGCAACATATCTTCATCTAGCTGAACGACATGCGTACCCGCATCAACACCCTCTATATGGTATTTTCCATCTTTATCTGTCACCACATAGGTACCGTTCTCCAGATAGAGTGTCACTCCTGAAACCCCATGTCCTTTCCGGTTCTTTTCATACGGGCACTCATAAACCTGCCCGACGATGATCCCTTTGGAACGCATCAGTTCTTCAATGATACGTGTCGTAGCCGCGGCTTGATTGGAGACAAACCCGGCATTGTCACCCACCGTCGCGGTATTAGTCACTGTACCGTTGACGATACCTGCACCGATCTTGGCGATAAAGGTCACTGTCACTGTACTGTTGGCAGGGATAGACGGCAGCGCAAAATAGAGATGCTTGCCATCCGGCGAGAGCGTCGGCGTAGTCGCTACACCATCGATTTTGGCAGTACCTTCGGCATATTTGAGTCCCAGAGGCAGATGATCATCGACTGTCATCCCGCTGATCGCACTGTTCTCATCATTGTGTACAGTCAGGGTATAGAGAAGCACTTCCCCGATCCCTGCACTCTCTTTGTTGACCTGCTTATCGATCCAGAGTTTCAGGTTTTGATTTTGTGCCAGTATGATCGCGGTATCTACTTTGATCGAAGAGCCCTGATTGCCATAGATCGCGGAGATGGTATCTCCAGGCTGTACATACAGACTTCCATCAAGCGCAGCACTTGGATTGGAGACCAATGGCAGATATCCGGTGAAGATACCGCTGTTTGGTGCCGTCTCAATAAGACGTATACGCTCGATATCCCCCGAGGGTGATGTGATATTGACATCGATAATGTCTCTTACAGTACTGTCTGTATTCTGATCGGGATCGGTGACCTTGATGATCGCCAGATCATCCTCTCTGTATGCGGAAGCATCCGACATATTTTCAGGTGTAGTAGTGCTTAGTGTATTGCCTCCGGGTACTGTCGGCGGCGGTAGCGGATGCCAGAGATTGTCACTGCCGAAATAGCTACTTGCACCAAGCAGGTGGGATTCATTGCCCGTAGGCGTAGGTGTCATGAACTGTATCACAGCATCTGTCCCTACTACTGTCTGGTTGACTTCATTGGAGCTGACATTGTGGTCGACACCTGAGATCTGATAGTTGGCATATGCTGTGTTTGAGATCACATCTCCGATATTTACCGCCCAGCCAAAAGAGGAAAAGAGAAACAACAGCAATGGCAGTATGGCAGTACGCAGTGATCGTATCATCATTGTCTCTCCTTTCATCTTTTTTTCTTGAAACTGTTTCATCCCATAATCTCCATACACCCAAAGGTGCAGGAGTTGAGAGAAGTCATAGTTAGTTGACAGTTACGTCAAAGTAGGCACACTCATGTGTTCCCGCAGTAACTGTACCATAGTCAGCTGTTACAACACCACCTGATTCACTTATAGTATCACCATTTGATGCCCCAGGAGATGTACAGTTACATGTCTCTGTAGAGATTTGACTAACAGCGGCAGGTGCACCAGTAGTCGTAGCTCCATATGTTACATTTCCATCCAAAGTATCTGATAGTATTGCACTTGTCGCATTTGCAGAACCGGTGTTGTTCACATCGATCGCATAACGTACCACTGCACCCGGAATGCGGTGTGGATTGGTCGTTGTATTGACCGGATCCCAGATCACACATGATGTTTTGGTCACATCAATCTTCGCCGTGACTACTTTGTAGGCATCATTGTCTGAGTGCTTACCGTTTTTCGCACCGCCGTCTGTAGACCCGTTGGCCCCTGCAGCATCCGCAAATACGATCTCTTCAGTCATTGCATTGTCTGCTGTACCGGAATTGTCAGATGTGATATCTGCCCCCTGAGAACCGCCTGTACCGCCCTGCGCTACCTGTGCAATGAGTGTATACTCAGCCACGTCGCCATCTACTCTTGTGTTTGGAATATCTGAGACGATAAAGACTGTGACATTCGTATCCGGTGCCAACTCATCAATAAATGTCGCTGTATCCGTACCGGAATCATACACACCGTTTCCGTTGCTATCTACAAAAACCTGTACGTTGGTAGCATCAAAATTGTCTGTCTCACCAAAAGGGTTCCCGTCATTGGCGAGTGAGCTGAGTGAAAAGTCCTGTACCTTGTTTCCGTTGTTCGCTACAGTGAATGTCAGTACCGCACTTGTCTGTCCCGGTACCACACTCACAGCAGGCGAATCCTGGTGTGCCACCGTAAAGTCGATCTTGTTATCGACAAGGAAGCTGTCGGTGTTTGACGCTACCGCTGTCTGGTTGACACCGCTGACCTGATAACTCAGCGTCGCACTGTTGTCTATCTGCGTACCTGCCGCAGTTCCGGCAGCATTGGCAGCTACCATACCCAATAGCATCGCCGATGCTATGACCAATATCTTTTTCATGATTTTCTCCTTTGATTCATGATCTCTCTTTTTGCCTGTTTTACTTCGACAAGCTCAAATACCCGATAGTATCTCAGTTTGTCGAAGTACAGGCACATCTTTCTCAAGGTGAACCCCTGGTCTAAACACTTTTTCCCGCAGCATTTAGATCAGGGGTCCAACTCCCCTACGGCATGTAGAGACTTACTGCAATCTCGCTTTATACTGGACTGTTGTTTTTTTGCCGCCTTTAAGTGACGGAATGACCCACTTGATCGTTGTGTATTCCGAGGCACGTGCACGACGGCGCTTTTTGGTCTTTTTGTCTTTGACGATCAGTTTGGAAGGCTTGGCAAAATGCTTGCCCCCATCGATCGAAAAGGTAATATCACATTTCCCTTTGCACTTTGCAGAGTTTTTGATATAACTCATATGCTCTGGAACGGCATTGACCACTGTGAGGTTTTTGGCATTTTCACTGCCTTTGTTGGCAACGGTGTTGATATAGAGTACGACGTTGCCGGGCACTACTTTGGTCGCCTTGACCCATTTGGCCTTTTTCTTTTTGATCACCTTCTGATAGGATTTGGAAGTGATCGTCACTTCGGCATGCACTGCACTCACACCGAGTGAGAGCAGCAGTCCGAGTGTCATAAAGAGATTTCTCATTGTTTTTTCCTTTTTGTCTATTTTGTCTTCGACAAGCGCAATCACCCGATGGTGACTGGGATTGTCCAAGTCTCTACTGTACAACCACATCAAATTCCACTGTATGTACAGGATGTACCGATGCCGTCTGTGTCATACTCCCTACAGGTACGGTAACAGTGTTGCCAGCGATATAGAGCGGATCGTTATTGAGCGGTGTACCATCGAGCTTCAATGAGTTGGCGACATAGCTGGTACCTGTCGGGATGAGATCCGTGATGACGACATTGTCCAGTGTCCCCAGCCCGACCACACTGGCGGTGATGGTATAGTGGATGGTCGTACCGATGTAGAGTTGGGGACTTGAAAGTGTTGCGGTTTTGGTCAACTGTAAAGAGAGATCGATCAGACGATAGGTACACAGTGCACTCTCCACACCCCCCTCAAAGCCGTTGACCGCAAAGTAGCTTCCCAGATTGACCGCGTCACCCGGGTTTGTTCCCGGCACGATATCCGACTCCGCTCTGATCCCGTGGCTGGTAGTGCTCCAACTCGCATTGGCAGGGATATCACTGACGAAAAAAAGCGTCGCGTTGCTGTCCGCAC
>WFYB01000125.1 GCA_015490315.1 Sulfurovum sp.
GATCTTGGAAGCATTGGATCTGTAGCGTATTACAAAAAGAGTATAGAAACACTAGAGCGTATTTATGACTTCACCCCTGAGAGCATTATACACGATAAGCACCCTCACTATGAGAGTACAAAAGTTGCGAAGCAACTCGCTACCCGCTACCCGCTACCCGCTACGCACTCTATACAGCACCACCATGCCCATATTTTGGGTGCAACGGCAGAAAAAGGGATAGAGGGCAAAGTTTTTGGGGTGGCATTTGACGGTACCGGGTATGGGGATGACGGAAAGCTTTGGGGTGGAGAGTTTATGGTGTGTGATTATGCAGGGTATGAGAGAGCGGCGCATATAGACTATTTTAAACTCATAGGTGGAGAAAAGGCGATCAAAGAGCCAAGACGAGTGGCACTGAGTCTACTCTTTGAGCGTTTCGGTGAAGCAGCATTGGAGTTGGATGTGCCAACGATACAAGCCTTTAGCAAAACCGAACTGCATACCCTCTACATCGCATGGCAAAAGGGACTTAATGCACCTTTGAGCTCTTCTGTCGGACGACTATTTGATGCTGTAGCATCACTGCTGGGTCTCTGTCATGTGATGAGCTTTGAAGGAGAGAGCGGTATGCTGCTTGAAGAGCTGTATGATGCCTCCGTAACAGGGCATTATCCTTTTGACTACAAAGAAGGAAAGATAAATATACTCCCGACAATAGCAGCAATTTTGAATGAAGAGAGTGTGATGGTAGCAGTATCCAAATTTTTCAACACCTTGGTTGAGATCATAGCAACGGTATATGCACCATATGATTTGCCCTTGGTGCTAAGTGGCGGAGTCTTTCAAAACAGAGTACTTTTGGAGTTGATCTTTAGGAGATTCCCAGATGCAATTATCCCAAATACCATACTGCCAAATGACGGAGGGATTGCATTGGGACAGATTGCAGCGTCACGTTTCGTTAAGTAAAAAATCCAAATCCAGCTTTTCATGTTTTGCATGCGTACCGTCGCAATAGGGCAGGTTACCGCTCTTTTTACAACGGCAGAGCAGTGCCTCGCCCGTACGTGTCGCAACAAATGCTTTTGGTGTAAAGTCGCTTCCCTTGTGACTTCCATCACAAATCACTCCGTCTGCACTCTTCCCACAGGTACAGAAATGATAGGTTTTTCCTTTTTCCAAATAGACTTTTACTGGGTGTTTCATCGGTTCTCCTTTTGGGTATTATACCCATTGTTAAAGCGCCACTCCGCCTCTTTGAGATAAAAGACAAATGCCTCATCACTCACTCCTTTATACTTGAGGATAAACTGCTCGAAGTACTCCCAAAAGTTCCTGATGGTTGTACGCTCTTTGGCAAGTTTGGAAATGGTGTGGTATGTGAGGTACTTTTCAAGCAGCTTTTGTTCATCTCTGTTGTGCGGATCAAGTCCGAGCCTACCGATGGAAGGCATCATCAGCGTATAGATTTGACCTGCGTAGGCGAGGGTGAGAAAGTGTTTGACCTTGGCAATATCTTTTTGGGGATCAAGGCTTTTGGGAAGGTAGAGGTACTCATCATAGTCTGTGACAAGATGGCTCTGTTTTGCATAAGCAGCATCACTCTCCAGCGCAATGGTGCGCCTAAAGTCGGCATAGTACCTTTGTACTGTTACGATATGCATACCGGTATCTTTGACACTCTGTGTGGCAGTGTTCCCCTCAACAAAAAGTCTCCATAAGAGGGCTTTTCTCTCTTGCTTTGCCGGAGAGAATTTGCGTTTGCAACGGCTGCATTTGCGCTGCTTGTTGCCGAGCAGATAGGTGTATGGGTGGCTACAGTAGATACATTGCATATTGGCACTATAACATTTGGTTCCTAAAATAGAGTAGAAACTTATTTTTTAATGCATACTTAATCTAAAAAGACTACTATAGTGAATAGTTATTCATTTTTTAAAAAGGAATATTTATGGAACTCTCTTTGCTGCTTATTTTCTGGTATGGCGTACTGCATGCGTTTGGTCCTGATCATCTCACTGCAATTGCAGACTTTTCTATCGGAAAGAACAAATCAAAAACACTACTTATTACTGTACTTTTTGCTATAGGACATGGGTTGAGTCTTTTTCTATTTGCCAAACTGCTTGAAGCCTTCCCACTCTCTCATACGATACTTGCATGGGGGGATCTGATCTCCGCTTCAGTGATCATCGCGATGGGGCTCTATCTATTGTTTATGGTGTCAACAGACCGTATACATCTTCGCAAGCATATGCACGAAGGTAAAGAGCACATCCATATCTGGTTTGGTAAGTCGCATGAACATGAGGATGCCCTCATAGAGAGTTCATCGTTTACCATGGGACTTCTGATGGGGGCTGGCGGCGTAAGAGGTATGCTTATTACGCTTGGTGCGGTAGGCAGTGGGCATGTCGATCTTGGCATGGTCGCGGCATTTACTGCAGGCGTGATGCTCGTTTTTGTCAGTTTTGGGTTTGTGATTGCCTACATCAATGAACATCTGCTTGGATCTGTGCAGAATGTGAGACGCGTTTTCGCTGCAGCAGGGATCGTTTCATTGATCGTTGGCACCGATATTTTATTAGGATAGAAGGAGATTAAGAGATGTGTACAGATTGCGGATGCAGTATCAGAGGAACGGAACATGAACATAGCCATGAGCATCATCACCATGAAGATGACCACAGTCATGAACACCAAAAGGCGCATGAGCACCTCCACCACAACCCGCAGCTTAACGATGCCAAAACGGTCTCAGTGATCCAAAAGATACTGGACAAGAATGATCATGAGGCAGATCACAATAGATCCCATCTTGAAAAAGCAGGGGTGCTGGGGATCAACCTCATGAGCAGTCCGGGAAGCGGAAAAACCACACTGCTGGAGTATCTCGCCGACGTGGCACCATTCAAGTTTGGAGTGGTTGAAGGAGACTTGGAGACCAACCGTGATGCGGACAGACTCAAAGCCAAAGGGATACCTGCGATGCAGATACAGACAGGAAGTGCCTGCCATCTTGATGCCTTTATGGTGCACAAAGGGCTGCATGATATGCCGCTTGAGGAGCTGGATGTCTGCTTTGTAGAGAATGTCGGTAACTTGGTGTGTCCCGCAAGCTACGATGTGGGGACGCACTTGAATATCGTACTGGTATCAGTACCTGAAGGGGAGGACAAGATCGCCAAATATCCCGTGATGTTCAGACAGGCGGATCTGGTGCTCATCACCAAAACCGATCTGCTCCCATACTTTAAATACGATATTGAAGAAGAAAAAAAAGAGGCAAGACGCATCAAGCCCAATGTAGACATCCTCGAAGTCAATGTCAATGATATCGACTCTATCAAAGCGGTAGCGGAGTGGATAGAGTTCAAACGAAAAATGCGATAACATTTTTCGTTGATTGAAAATTGAAAATGGATGTAGGGTGCGTAATCACGCACCAAAAACAATAAAGGATTAAGTATGTGTTTATCAATCCCTAGCA
>WFYB01000126.1 GCA_015490315.1 Sulfurovum sp.
ACAAACAACTACGGCAATCTCGGTGCCAACGCGGTACTGGGTGTCTCTATGGCAGTAGCACGTGCTGCGGCACAGTCACTCAAGATGCCGCTCTACCGCTATCTCGGCGGTGCGAATGCGGTGACGATGCCTGTACCGATGCTCAACATCATCAACGGCGGCGAACACGCGAACAACTCCGTAGACTTTCAGGAATATATGATCATGCCCATCGGCTTTGACAGATTCAGCGAGGGGCTGAGAGCCTCTGCTGAGGTCTACCATCACCTCAAGAAGATCATCGATGCGATGGGTGAGAGTACGGCGGTAGGTGATGAGGGCGGTTTCGCACCTAATCTCAAGTCCAACGAAGAGCCTATCCAGGTGATCATGCAGGCGATCGAAGCGGCAGGCTACAAACCCGGAGAGCAGATCGCCATTGCACTCGATGTTGCCGCAAGTGAGTTGGTCAATGACGAAGGAAAATATGTGCTCAGCTCAGAGAACAGAGCACTAAGCAGCTCCGAACTGATCGCCTACTATGCCGATATGGTCAGTAAGTATCCGATCGTCTCTATCGAAGATGGTCTGAGTGAGGATGACTGGGAAGGGTGGAAAGAGCTGACAGAAGCAGTTGGCGACAAAGTACAGCTTGTCGGAGATGACCTTTTTGTGACCAACGTCGAGATCCTTGCAGAGGGGATAGAAAAGGGCGTAGCCAATGCCATCCTGATCAAACCAAACCAGATCGGTACCGTCAGTGAGACGATGATGACCGTACGTCTGGCACAGCGCAGCGGATACAAGTGCGTGATGAGTCACCGTTCCGGAGAGAGTGAAGATACCTTCATTGCAGATTTTGCCGTAGCACTCAACACCGGAGAGATCAAGACCGGTTCGACAGCAAGAAGCGACAGGGTCGCCAAATACAACAGACTCCTTGAGATCGAAGCGGAGCTGGGGCAGTTTGAGTACCTCGGCAGCGCACTGTTCGCCAAATAGCGATGCCCAAAGCTGAGGAGATCGCGGGATTGTCGATCAAGACACTGCTTATCGCAGTGATCGGCATCCTGCTTTTCGGTATCTATGTCGGGGTATTGATCTACGGAGAGAACTCTCTTACGGTACTCTCGCAGCTCAAAGAGAAAAAACACAACCTTATCTATGAAGCCAGAAGGCTAAACAAAGAGAATCAGACACTTCAAAAAGAGTATTTTGGCTTAAAACAATTGGAGCCTAAAGAATAGTTTGGTTAAGATATTCAGTAGGATTAGAGGAAGAATACGGACAAGATAAGATTCTTTTATATAAAATCGGTTAAACCCCAAGGAAGAGACATGAAAAAACTACTCACCACACTTACACTCACCACACTCGTCACACTCAACGTATCGGCTTCAGAGAACCCTTTTGATCTCAACGAAAATCTGAAAAAAATAGATCAGGATCAAAACACGCTTCTTGATGAATTGAAAAAATTGGCACAACAGCGTGAAGCAGCTGAAGATGCAAGTATCGATGATGAAGGGGAAGACGAAGATATTGATGCTGTTGTCTCTGATGAAACCGAAGTAAAGGAGACGGCACCACAGATAAAGCAAACATCTGCGATGCCTCAGGAGGCTGAGAAAGAAAACAGTGCACCTGAGGCAGGCAGTGCCGAAGAGTCAGGGGTCAAAGGTCCCGACAGAATCCAGGAGATACGCAAGAGGATGATGGAGCAGGAAGCGCTGCGTGCAAAAGAGACGGCAGAGAAAAAAGAAGCTGCAGCGAAACAAAAGGGTGAGGAAGCACGTGTGAAAGCGGAAACACTCAAAGCGAAGCAGCAGACAGAAGCAGCAGCGAAAAAAGCCGCCGATGCCAAAGTTGCAGAGGAGCAGGCAAAACGTGAGCGTATGGCGAAAGAGAAAGCTGCCCAGGCAGCTGCAAAACGCGCACAGGAAAAGCGTGAGGCCGAAGCCTATGAGTCAGCGCGAAAAGCCAAAAAAGAGGCAGAGGCAAAAGCTGCTGCACTTGAAGCTGCCAAAGAGGCGATGAACAAAACGACCGAGAAAGCGTCGGAGGCAACAAAACCCAAAGAAGAGGCTGCCAAGCCTGCTGAAACATCAGGTGTTGACTTCAATATTACACAAGAGCAGATAGAGGCTAAAAAGCGGGCAGAAGAAGAGCTCAAAAAAGCGATCATGGAGGTAGAGCAGGAGGATTAATCCTGCAATATTTTTATCAGGATCATGGCAATGAGTATCTCGAAGATACTTGCCAGAATCAATTGATAGTAACTCAAAAGATCCAGCAGTTTTGTCTCATAGCCTATCGTGGCGACGGCAACAAGCAGTGTTAACGGCATAGAGAGAGCAAGGGCGACAAGCAGCGCATTTTTTGCCCCGCTGACAGGCTTGAGAGAGACAGCGGCAAGAATACGTGAGAGTATCATCAGTGCGGTGATCAGCAGTGCACCGGAGACCACACCGTCTACTTTCAGTGATGCCAGATCGAACGATGCCCCGACATGGATAAAAAAGAGAGGTACAAGGAAACCAAACCCAAGACTCGACATCTTCTCTTCCAGTTTCTTTTCGTGATGGAAAAAAGCGGAGATAGCAACCCCGGCGATGAAGGCACCCAGAGCGAGCTCCAGTTTCAAGTAGAGCATCACAGCAATCATGATAAAGAAGAGTGCCATAGAGAGTCTGACATCCTGATCCGAGGTATCAAACTTGGGCACCAGGATACTTTTGAGTTCCGGAAACCACCAAAAAAGCAGATGGAGTGAACGGTAGAGGAGATAGACTGCCAGCAAAAAGAGTGTCAGATAGCCTATCTTGATAACCAGCTCGATCGTAAAGCCTGTGGTGCTTGCCGCATCGAAGATCGTCAGCGCAGCGATACTGAGTATCTCACCAAGCACTCCTGCGATGATAGCGAGACGTATCCACGGTTGGGTTTTGCCGTATGTTTTGGAGAGAGAGGCAAGCAGCCCGATAGAGATAAGTGGCATGGAGATGATCACAATTGCATTCAGATCAAAGAGAAATCCTGCAGAGACAGAGAAGAAGATCATCAGTGCAAGAAAGAGCACCGAGCGGCGGATCACATGGCGGGGGCTTTTGGTGATCTGTTTGAGATCGACCTCCATACCCGCAAGAAACATCAGATAGAGAAACCCTACTTCCGCGACAAGATCGAAATATTCATTGTGTCCGATAAATCCCAGATAGGCAGCAAAAGAGCCGAGTATGATCTCGACAGCAGGGGTAGGGATACGCAGCGTTTTGGCAACGAATGGGCTGCTCCATATCAGCACCGAGAGGGTAAGGATGATCGTAATGCTATTGTGTATCACAGTGTGTCGCTACCTCGTAGCCGAGTGATTCAAGGATTTTTCGATCCTGACTTGGAGCCTGCCCCGGCGTGGTCAGATAGTTGCCGATGACGATCGCATTGGCACCGGCACGGAACATCGCTTCTTCTTTGCCGCCAAAGAGCAGCTCTCTGCCTCCTGCTACCATCAAAAGCCGATCTTCTCCGAGCAAGCCGCGTGCTTTGTGTATGATCTCTACTGCCTCATCAAAAGTAATATTGCGTGTCTTGATCGGCAGTGCCGGATTGGGGTGGTAGAAATTGAGCGGGGTGGATTCGGGCTGGAGGGATGCGATGGCATCGAGCAGGGCATCTCTATCCTCGCTGCTTTCACCCATACCGAAGATCCCGCCGCTGCATAGTGCCAGTCCGACCGACTTGACATTTTCACAGGTCTCATAACGCTCACTCCAGGCATGTGTCTGGCAGATATCAGCGTAGTAGCGTTCGGAGGTTTCGAGGTTGTGGTTGTAGCTGTCGATACCGTGTGCTTTGAGGTAGGAGAGCTGCTCTTTGGTAGCTGTGCCGTTACAGGCGATGAGGTTGAGCCCCTCAACTTCGGCTTTGATCGCCTCGGCTGCACGTGCGACGAAATCCACCTTTTTGTCATCGAGCCCTTTGCCTGCTGTCACAAGGCAGTAGCCGAGTGCACCGTAGGCTTTTGCCTGTTTCGCCTCTTCGACGATGCGGGGTATCGCTTTGTAGCTGTAGCGCTCGATATCGGCATGGTAGCGTACACTCTGTGTGCAGAACTTGCAATCCTCCAGACAGGTACCGCTGAGGATGTTGTTGATAGCACATAAAAAGATCTGTTTACGTTCCGGCATAGGCAGCCCTCTCTGTCTTCAGTTTTGGGTCATTCATATTGTGCAATTATATCCAAAGCAGATATTATATACATAAATGGACGCGTGCCACATCAGGAAAGGTAGTATGATAGTTTTATGTTATAATTTGCCTACATAGCATGAAAGGGAAGCAGTGTATTTAGGGAAAAGAGTATTGGCGATAGCATTATTGCTGTTGAGTATGGGTGTCGCTAAAGCGGCGGACAGGATGATGGTGCTGGATGCCAAAAGTACGCTTGAAGAGGCAAAAGCCATCCGGCAAAAAGCAGAACAAACGGTACAAAGCCGACCTGCCGCAGCGCTTTTTTTGAAACGCACCGGCGTGAAAATAGGGGTTGAAGCGCTTGATAACTACTATCTGGTAACGCTCTCGCCACTGCACAGTGCAGAAGAGGAAAACAGAGCGAACGTTATTTTCAAGAGCGATTTCCCCGGTGCATTTTCGGTATCGAGATGGCATACCGATACCTCACGCACCCCTCAACCTGCCGCATCAGCAGAAAAAGAGGAAGCAGAAAAAGAGGCAGCAAAAAAAGCAGCGAAGCAGTTTGTCAAAGGTCTGGACGATGAGTGGTTGGCGCTGATCGTGCTTGCTCTGCTTGGACTTTTGCTGGTGATGAGAAGTACCCGACAGATCAAAAAGATCAAGCAGCTGCAAAATGCACTCGAAGAGACACAGAAGAGAAACAGCCACTATCTAAACAGTATGGGGAAGCAGTATGAATAGAAAGGTACGAAGTACGATATTCTCTCTTGCAGCTATCTGTGCTATGGTCTCCGCGGGCTATGGGCAGGAGCACATAGCGGTGACTGCTTCTTCTGACAAGAAGGAGATCGTAAAGGCGGAGAAATCGCTTAAGCAGAAATTTCCTGAGTGGAAAACCAGTGTTGTCAAAACAGCAAACGGCTATCTGCTTGAGACAGCTCCCTTTGAGGATCCCAAAGCGCTGACGGTTGCCTATCTGAAGCTTCGGGAGATGTTTCCACAGGCATTTATCGTGATGCAGGAGAAAGAAAAATCTGCTGAAGAGAGTCAAGTTAAAACTATTAAAACACCTGTCTACATCGAGAAACCGGTCTATATTGAAAAAGAGGATCAAACTCTCTGGATTGCCTTATTTGGATTGGGAATTATCGGTATTTTCGCACTTTTTTTGTCATCAGATCAGATTAGGCAGATGAGAAAAAAATATATTCAGATGCAAAAACGTCAGGATGAGATTGAAGAGAAGCAGAGCTATCTTGTAGAAAAGATGGGAGAACAGATTCAGGAAGTGACGATTAAAAGTATTCAGGAAGAGGAGAAACTTCTGGATATTAATTTAAAGACTGTTGATCCTAATGAGATTAAGATACATATAGAGAATCTTAAAGAACATGACGAAGATCTTCTGCAAACAACCTATGAGATGATCGACTTTCTCAAGATCAAGTCGGGAAATATCGTCATCAAACAGGAGCCGTTTCAGTTAAGCAATATGCTTCATATGCTGACAAATACGGTCTCTTCTCTGCTGCGTATTGAAACACGCAGGCTGCAATATGATATTGCTCCCAATGTGCCCCGTTATATTGTGGGCGACGGGGTACGTATCCATCAGGTGCTTTGCAACCTCGTTGCGCATACGCTTGAGAGCGCCTTGGATGCAAAGGTCAAACTCAATATAGAGATTGCTGAAGGGCGGACGCTTCTATTTGATATCAACAACCCCGCACAGCTGATGGACAAAGAGGAGATCGACAGACTCTTTATCCCCAGCAGCTGGGAAGAGCTGCAGGACAGCGGTACCAAATACAGTTTTTTTGTGACCAATGAGCTTGTCTCCCGGATGGGAGGAAGCCTCGTGATCAGCAGCAGAGAGAAAGAGGGCACCAGATATCAGCTCAGACTCCCCTATATAGAAGATAGCAAAAAACAGAGCAAAAGAGAGGCACTGCAGAAGGCACTGAAGGGCAAAAAGATACTGCTTATCGACCACTCTGTCGAAGAGGCGAAAGTGCTCAAAAATATCTTGGAGATGCTCGAAGCCCAGGTCGAGTTCGTCGCTTCAGAGGTCTTTCATCAGATGAAACCGGATCTCCATGAGACAGAGATCGTATTTTTGCGTCCCAATGATATCAATCCGCTCAACCTGCACTTTTTTAAAACACTGCATGAGAACAAACGGATAAAGATCATTTTGGTACACAATATCTTTGTCGAAGCAGACCTTCATTTTATTGTCTCGGAAGTAGCCGATGCGGAACTATACAAACCTGTGATCACCGGGGATGTCGAAGAGGTCTTGACCCAGCTCTATCTGAAAAAAAAGGAGAAGACACCTGAACTGATCCATGATGAGGAGAAGCTGCAGGCATTTCGAATCGAGAGCAAAGAGGATATCTCCCGAAATGTATTTCGCGAGTTCTCCGGCAAACGTATCATGGTGGTAGAGGACAATGAGGTCAATCAAAAGGTATTGACAAGCATTCTTGAATCGGCAGATATCAAAGTCTACAAAGCAGAAAACGGACGGCAGGCACTCAATATGCTCAACCGCGGCACCATAGTCGACCTGATTTTGATGGATATGAGTATGCCGGTCATGGACGGGTTTGAGGCGACCAAGAAGATCAAGGATGAGCCGTTGTTCAGGAAGATACCGGTACTTGCCGTGACCGGACTCGGTTTCCACCATGAGCTTGAGCGGATGCAGTTTGTCGGGGTAGATGCCTGCATCATTAAGCCTTTTAAGCTGGGTGATCTTTATGAAGGTCTCAAACGCTATCTGGAGGTACAAACACCGCTGAGGGTTTCATCGGATACTACAATGCACTATTACGAACCGCCAAAGCAGATACTTGATGTCAAAAGAGGCATGAACAATGTGCACAATGAGACATTTTACCGCGAGATCCTGCAGGATGTCAAAGAGACACTGGAACACTCTGACAAATATTTTGCCGATCTTATCTACAAAGGAAAGATCGATGAACTGCAGGCATTCTGTCGGGATTCATTGAGTCTTGTGGATACGGTAGGCGCCTATCAGGTCGCTAAGATCTTTAAAGAGATACTGGTCTTTATCTCGATAGGAGAGCGCAAATCTCTGATAGAGTATGTGCCTATCTACGAGCGGGCCTGGAGACTTTTGGAGAAAGAGATAGCCTTATATCTTGGCTGAGAGTCAGAGATAGAGAAAGTGGTTATGCTTTCTCTTTGTGTTTGCATTTGAAGCACTCATAGGTATCGCCGGCTTTGAGATGTTTGATCCCCATGAGGTAGCCGCATTCGGGGCACTTTTTGTCAACTGGTTCAAAATTGGCGATAAATTTACACTTCGGATAGTTGACACAGCCGAAGAACTTGCCGCGTCTACCCTCTCTCTCCTGCAGTTCGCCGCCACACTCCGGGCAGGGGACATCGAGTTTTTTCGCCGGTTCGAGTGATTTTGCGTTTTTGCATTTTGGGTATGCCGAACAGGCGAGGAACTTGCCGCGTCTGGAGTTTTTGATCACCATCGGTGAGCCGCACTTTTCACACTTCTCATCGGTCTCTTCGGGCTGTTCCGGCTCGGTGCCATCAGTGTTTTTTGTATATTTGCACTTGGGGAAGTTGGAGCAGGCGATGAACTCTCCGTAGCGCCCTTTCCTCAGCAGCAGTTCAGAGCCGCATTTTGGGCAGTTCTCTCCGGTAGGGATCGCGACTTTGAGGCTCTTGATATTTTTTTTGCCCTCTTCGATCTTTTGCATGAACGGTGTATAGAACTCCTTGAGGATCTTCTGCCAGTTCTCCTCTCCGCTTGCGACTTTGTCGAGGGTCTCCTCCATGCTTGCAGTAAAGTTGCTGTCGACGATCTCCGGGAAGTGCTTCTCCAGCATCTCGATGACTGTAAAAGCGATCTCTGTCGGGTGGATACGTTTTTTAATCAGTTCGATATATTTGCGCTGCTGCAGTATGGTAATGGTCGGTGCATAGGTACTTGGACGTCCGATACCGAGACTTTCGAGTTTTTTGATCAGGCTGGCTTCGTTGTAGCGTGCCGGCGGCTCTGTGAAGTGCTGTTCGGCGTTGATATCATCAAGTGTGACTTCCTGTCCCTGCTTGAGATCGGGGAGGAGTTTATCCTTCTCACTGTAGCCGGTGACTCTGTAGAAGCCGTCAAAGAGCAGCTTTTTGCCGCTGGCTTTGAAGGTGCTCTTCTCGCCTTTGAAGAAGATACTTTGTGACTCAAGCTCCGCTTCGGTCATCTGACAGGCGAGAAAACGGTTGTAGATGAGGCGGTAGAGTTTGAGCTCATCGACACTGAGGTAGTCTGCCGCTTTCTTGGTATCGAAGTCGATCATCGTCGGACGGATTGCTTCGTGCGCCTCCTGTGCCCCTTTGGATTTGGTCGCATAGTTTTTTGGTTTGCTTGGCAGGTACTTCTCACCGTAGTTGGCTTTGATGTAGTCTCTGGCTGCGGTGACTGCCTCTTTGGCAAGGTTGAGTGAGTCGGTACGCATATAGGTGATGACACCCATCACACCCTGATCGGTCTTGACACCTTCGTAGAGTTTCTGGGCGACCATCATCGTCTTTTTGGGAGAGAATCCCAGTTGTGTAGAGGCGGCCTGCTGGAGTGTTGAGGTCATGAACGGCGGAGGCGTTTTGGTCTTGCGTTTGGTCTTTTCTATGGCACTGACCTTGAAGGATTCGCCTTTGGCGGAGGCGACGATCTCTGCCGCATCCGCTTCTGTCTTGATGGTCATTTTGTCGATCTTTAGACCGTTATAGTCGTAGATACTCGCATCGATACTCTTCTCAAAGAGTGCGTCGATCGTCCAGTACTCTTCGGGTTTGAAGGCTTTGATCTCGCGCTCTCTGTCTACAACCAGCTTGAGTGTGGCACTCTGTACACGTCCGGCGCTCAGCCCTTTCTGTATCTTATTGGCAAGCAGCGGAGAGAGCTTGTACCCTACGATACGGTCAAGCAGACGGCGTGTCTGTTGCGCATCGACGGAGTCCATATCGATCTTACGTGGGTTCTCGAGGGCGTGCTGGATTGCGGATTTGGTGATCTCGTGAAAGACGATACGCGGAAGCTCTGTGGGCTCTTTGCCGATCGCTTTGGCGATATGGTAGCCAATCGCCTCTCCCTCCCGATCCTCATCGGTCGCGATATAGACAGTCTCTGCCTCTTTGGCGAGTTTCTTGAGCTCTTTGACTGTGGGGTTGGCATCACGGGGGATAGAGTATTTGGGTACGAGATCCCCTGTATCTTCATCGATCGTGATCCCGAATGTGCTTTTGGGAAGATCCCGGATATGTCCTTTGGAGGCAATGACTTTGTAGTCTTTGCCGAGGAAGTTGGTGATGGTTCTTGCTTTTGCCGGTGATTCGACGATGATCAGATTTTTCATAGTTTACTTACTTTACTATAGCGAAATTTTTTGGCATTGTAGCACAAATCTTTGAAAAGTCTCTATCT
>WFYB01000127.1 GCA_015490315.1 Sulfurovum sp.
CCCACTACCTTGAGGTCAAAGCACCCAGCAACGGTATCATCGTACAGAAAAACCTGCATGTGGGCGATCTCGTCATGCCGGGATTTCCTGTAATGATCCTCGTAGATCTAACCCATTTGGAGATCGAGGCACAGATCTCTGAAGCGGATATTCTCAAGGTCAATGAAGGCGACTTTGTACGCTTTGAGATCCCCTCTATTCACTACAAGGGTCATGGACGCATCAAATCAATCGTCCCCAGTGCCAATCCTATGACCCATACATTTACCATCCGTATCACTTTCAAGCGCAAAAATCCCAAGATCTATCCGGGCATGTATACCAAGATCAAAATAGAGTATGACCCCGAAGTATTAAGCGAAACAACAGACGAGTAGTCTACAACGTCTCGTCGTCCTTCCTCTCACACTTTCTTCTAGGAAAGAGTATATCTTTTAAATGGTCTTTTAGTACACACCACGCCGGAGGCGGAGGCGGTGTATCCAGATCCTCTTCGCACTCATCCTCCTCTTTTGGCATCATAGCTTTTGCGTTACTCATCAATACAGGGATAAAAAAGAGTGCCACCAGTGTCGCAGCGATAGATCCGAAGATCAAGGCGATCCCCAGTCCCCCAAATATAGGGTCGGTTGAGAGCAGCAAAGAGCCCAAGATGATCGCAACTGCTGTCATCAAGATAGGCTTGGCACGTGTAGCTGTCGCTTTAGCGATCGCTTCCTCTTTTGGCATGCCCTCTTTGATAAGACTGCGTGAGAAATCGATCAGCAGCAGTGAACCACGCGCACTGATCCCCATCAGTGAGATAAAACCTATCAGAGATGTGGCGGTCAAAAAGAAGTTGATATCCTTGAATGCCAGAAAGATCTTGTCAGTGATCCAGTGACCAAAGATCACCCCAATAATGGAGAGAAAACTTCCCGCAAGTACAATACCGCTAAGTGCAAATGATTTGTAATAAACCACCATTAGCAAGAACATCAGTATCAGTGCTGCAATAAACGCCCCACCGAGATCTCGGAAGGTATCAAGCGACACCTTCATCTCGCCATCCCATCGGATCAAGACTTTCTCTCCGCTCTTTTTGTCTTTGGTGTGCAGATCGAACATATAGGTAGAGATACCTGGGTCTTTGGTGACATTGTACTCATCTTGAAGCACTTTGAGCATTTTGTCTCTTGCTTCAAGGAGAGGATAAACCTGCGATACCATATCACACTCAGCTGTGATGATCGCCATGTTTTTGAGGTTTTTACGGAAGATCGTCGGAGATGAAGGCATCTCTTTGATATCGACCACTTCCACAAGCGGCACCATCATCCCCCGCCTGTTCATTAGGCGCAGTGTTGAGAGCTTGCTGTGCAGTGCCTCTTTGCTCTCCCCTTGTATCTTGCGTGAATGTTCATCGAGCCGGACGAAGATCGGTATCTGATCCTGCTGATTTTTTGTGTTTTTGACCGCAACAGGCATCCCTTTGAACGCAAGATAGATGATCTGATTGACCTGATCTACCCCCAGACCGCTTTGAATGATCTTCTCTTTATCCGGGCTAAGCATATAGGTTGGGTAGATCTCATCGAGCATCACATCGACATCGACAAGCCCCTCGGTCTTTTTGAGTATCTTGGCAACACGCTCTGCCATATGCCGCAGTTGTTTATCAGACTTGCTGTAGAGCTCTATCACGATCGTAGCCAAGGTAGGAGGTCCTGAGGGCATCTCGATAAACTTGATAGAGGTACCCGGCTTGAGCGGCTCACACGCTTTCTGTATCGTAGGACGGATACGGTGTACCATCATATAGGAGGGTTCATCACGATGGTTTTTGTCTGTTAGATTGACGACGATCTCCGCCTGATTTTGAAAACGCTTGAAGGCACTCCCCTTCACCAGCCCCGCGTAATCGAGCGGTGCGCCCTGTCCGAGGAAGACCTCCATATCTGTCACCTCAGGCTCCTGCTGCAGCTGTGCCACCACACACTGTGCCACATCACGTGTCTCATGGATCGAAGAGCCTGTAGGGGTATCGATATAGATACTGAAAGTATTGGCGCTTTTGCCCGGTAGCATCTTTGCCAAGACCAGCTTGGTCGGTATCATCGCCACTGCCCCCATCAGGGAGAGCAGCACCAGAGCTATCACGATCCACTTTTTTCTGCGGCTTTGCAAGATAGAGAGGAGAAAACGCTCGAACTTACCCATGTCGCTGCTCCTTAGTTACATTTTCATCATCTGCATCTTCTTCGCTTGCATGCTCTTTGCCATCCTCTTTTTCATGTGCATGCTTATGCGCCATCACCTCGGCTTTGATCTTGCGGAAATTGAGCCATTTTTTGGCAAGAAACGGAGCAAAAACATACGCCACAAAGAGTGAGACCGCCAGTCCTACCGGCACATTTAGGGGGATCGGCTTCATAAACTGCCCCATCATACCTCCAACGAAGCCCATAGGTACCATCGTCAGGATGATCGCTATGGTCGCGATATTGGTCGAGGGACCGATCTCGTCTGTCGCCTGTACAATAATCTCATCCACACTCTTCTTGTCGATATCGAGATGGAGTCGTCGATGGATATTTTCGATCACGATGATCGCATCATCCACAATGAGTCCCAAAGAGAGCAGAAAGGCAAAGAGCGTAATACGGTTGATCGTCTGATCGGTCAACTGCGCGATAAAGAGCGTCGTCGCCAGGATCATCGGCACCGCAACTGTCACAACCATCGACTCACGCCATCCAAGGAAAGGTATCAATATCAGCATAATAATAAAGATTGTGATCTCCAGATGGTGTACCAGCTCATTGACAGCCTCATTGGCACGCTCACCATAATTACGCGTGATGACAAATCCTACGCCTGCTTTGTTAAGTGCCTCTTTGGACGCTTCGATCTTCTCTATCGCCTCTTTGGCGATCGTGACAGCATTGGTGCCTTTGAGTTTGGAGACGGTCATCGTGATCTGCGAATCGAGCGGACGGAACGTGACCTCATTGCTCAAGTTCTCTTCTCCTTCCACTTTACGGTGTTCGTTGTAGCGTATGATCTCAGGCTCCTTCTCCATCCCCTCCTGATAGCTGATAAGCGCATCCTGATAGTTCTGGATATCGTAGCTATACTCCACATCGGCGATATTTTTGAGATAGATAGGCGAACCCATATAAGAGGCGATGATCAGATCCTTCAGGTCTTCGATCGTATCGATCGCATTCTCTACCCCAAAAACGATCAGTTTTTTCTGCCCATTCTCCGTATCGATCAACGGTGCATTGGTCGAGATCGCTTTGATCGCCTGCGCGACCTGTCCAAGTGATATATGATAGGCGGAGAGCTTGTGCAGGTCGATCAAGACGTTATACTGTGGACGCTTGACCCCCTTGAGTGTGGTTTTGGAGACATTCTCCAATGCGTTGATCTCGGTTTGCAATTCACGGATCGTCTTGTAGAGTTCTACCACATTCATCTTGGTACCCGGCAGACGGTAAAAGGCGGCAGTCAGGATAGGAATGTCGATATCGATATCAAAGGGTTTGACCAGCGGCGGCATCGTCCCTTTGGGGAGGTAATCCATATTTTGCATCACTTTGTCATAGAGTTTGAGGTTGGAGGATTCGCGATCCTCTCCAATAAAATACTGTACATTGACGATGCCAAAATTGTTCATCGCCACACCGTAGATATGCTCTACCCCTTTGATCTCACGTATCTTGCGCTCCAGAGGTTTGATAACCACATTGAGTATCTCCTTTGGGGAGGCACCGGGCAGTGCCACGATCACCGCACCGCCGCTCACTTCGATCTGAGGATCCTCCTCACGGGGCATGGTATTAAGCGAGATAAAGCCCAAAAGCAGAATAGAGATAGCCAATATAGGTGTCAGGGGGTTTCTCAGAAACAGCTTCGAGAGATGCCCTGCAATATTTTTTATTTTGTACACTTCCATAAATCTATTATATCAGCTTAATCCAAAAAAATAAGTAATTATTATGTAGAAAAGTACATTTAAACAAATATTTATCTACTACATTGTAGACTATCTCTAGTTTATTACTAGACTATACACCAAATACAAGGAAATAACATGATGAAAAAACTCTCTGTAGTCATCACACTGCTGCTGCTCAGTGCAGTCTCACTTCAGGCACAAAAGATCTCTGCATACTTCAATGCACCCTATGCGGACACCAAAACAGTCAAAAGCAATCTGAAAAAAGCGGGCTTCAAAGTCTTGGCTACCTATCACCCGGCAGGCCACTCTGATCTCAATGTGATCGTCATCACCAACAACAAGCTCAAATCACTTGCTTCCAAACCCAAAAGAGGTTTTGCGGCGATCCAAAGAGTCATGGTAGACGACAGCAAGAAAACGGTACTCGCAACCAACCCGAAATATTGGCTCAAAGCTTTTATGCAAAAAGATTTCCAGCCGGGAAGTGCCAAGCCGATCAAGGCATCTCTCTCCAAAGCGCTGGGAACACTCACCCCGACAAAAGACAAGCTCCCTGCAGGAAAACTCTCAAAATACCACTTCATGCTCTCTATGCCTTACTATGAGGATATGCTTGAGTTCGGTGCAAAGTCAGGTGTCAAAGCGAAAAAGAAAGTCTTTGAACTCAAACTTGCAAACGGCAGCAAACTCATCGGTGTCAATATGGGTAAAACCGGTGAAAGTTTCGTAAACAAGATCGGTACGGATAAAGCGATCCTTCTGCCGTATACAGTACTGATCGAAGACGGCAAAGCCTATGCACTCCATCCGAAGTACTATCTTGCGATCTCTTATCCACTGCTCAGCATGGGACAGTTTATGAAGATCTCAAGTGCACCAGATACGATCGAAAGAAAGTTGAAAAAAGCACTTAAGTAAGCTATCCGCCCTCTTCCCGTCATTCAGGCGGGAGGGATCATCGTCTCAACATCTCCTCTATCGTCACTTTCACATTCTGACCCAAAGCCTTGATATCATAGCCACCCTCAAGAAAAAATACCGACGGTATCTCTTTGAGTTCCAAGATAGAACGCACCATCTCTCTGATCCCCTCTGTCGTGACATTGAGCTGGGCGAGCGGATCGCTCTCATGCAGATCATAGCCCGCAGAAATCAGGAGGATATCAGGATCAAACGCATGCAACAGCGGCGGCAGTTCATGGTGATAGATATAGAGCAGCTCTTCATCGCCGCCGTCAGGCATCATCAAAAAGTTTTCTGTATACCCTTCACCTCTGCCGCTCCCCTTTTCCCTCTCCATACCGGTACCTGGGTAGGAGAAAGATTGGTGTGAGGAGAAGTAGAAAACTGTATCATCTTCATAAAAAACCTCCTGCGTACCGTTGCCGTGATGCACATCAAAATCGATGATCATCACTTTTTCATAACCGATCTGCTGCGCATAGCGGGCGGCGATAGCGATATTGTTAAAGAGGCAAAACCCCATCGCCTGTGAAGGTCTGGCATGATGCCCGGGCGGGCGCACTGCACAAAATGCACGTTCCACCTCTCCCGCTTTGATGGCATCCAATGCTGCAATACCCGCCCCTACAGCCTTGCATGCAGCGCTATAAGAGTCTTTGGAGCAGACTGTATCACTGTCTATGGCTGTTTCGGTCATACTTGCCATATAGACACTCTCGATCTCCTCTTGGCTGTGAACACTGCGCAGCAAGGCTTCGGAAACACTACCCGGTCTCAGCACTTTCAGATCATCTTTGAGTGGTGCAACCGC
>WFYB01000128.1 GCA_015490315.1 Sulfurovum sp.
AACACCATGGACACGGACTCTGGGGATAGCACCCGATTTAAGATGCAGATCCGATCCCTCATTGCTGACCATACTGCGCAAAAATAACTTGAGTTTCTCTTCCATGGTGTTCCTTCTCTCTATTTTAGTGTATCGAGCATTTCTCCAAAGGCTTTCTCAAAAGCCTGCAGACCCTCTTTGAGAAGACTATCATAGATCTCGTCCATATCAAAGCCGCTATCTGCGAGTTTGGTAAAGTAGCCGTTGATCATATCGTCATCCAGAGGCAGTTTGGGCGTACCCTCTTTTTTGGCGATATAGGCTTCGATCGTGGCAAGCGGTGCGGTATTGACAGAGTGGGGAGCGAGAAGCTCTCTGATGTAGTAGTCAGCAGGCAGATCATCCCCTTTGACACCGGTACTTGCAAAGAGTGTACGCACAGCCGGCGTGTGGTTCTTCTCGATCAGATTGTATATCTTAGCGGCATTGTAGATTCCGGTTTTGCCTGTTTCGATCCCATGCTGTGCCAGCTCAGGATCCAAGAGCCTGTCAAAACGGCTCACAAAAACTGAGATCACACCCTCACAGCGTCCGCCACCGCTTGCTTCAAAAGCATCTAGCCCCTTTTTCATCGCTTTGAGACAGCGCTTCGCCTGTGTCGGAGAGAAGACCAGTGTGGCATTGACAGAGATACCGGTGCTCAGCAGCTCAGTCATCGCATCATAGCCTGCTTCCGTCGCAGGTACCTTGATCATTACATTGGGCTCATCGATCGCCGCAAAGAGCCGTTTACCCTCTGCCACAGTACCTTTCGTATCATTTGAAAGGAAAGGATCCACCTCTATAGAGATATAGCCGTCATTTCCGGCGTCGTAACACTCACGCAGCTCCTGAGCAGCGATACGGATATCGGTGATCGCCAATGCCTCATATTTCTCTTTTGGGCTCTTGTCACCCAGCTGAGCCAACTGCTCTTTGTACGCCAGTGAAGAGCTGATCGCCTGTGCAAAGATCGAAGGGTTGCTTGTCGCACCGTTGATGATCCCCTTTTCCAGCATCTGCGGAAACTCACTTCTCAAAAAGTCTCTCTCGACAAAATCCAGCCACAGTGAGAATCCTATATCTCTGTTACTCATCTCTATACTCCCAAGAAAAATGATGCCAATATCCCGTATCACCGGGGTCACTCAAGGCAATTTCCAATTCGTCCAAAAAGCGATCTCTCGGAACGACCTCCGCACCCAGACCGACCATATGATCCGTCCTCATCTGACAATCTATAAAATCATAACCTTTAGCGCCTAAAACGTCACTTAGTGCTTTGAAGGCTACCTTGGAAGCATCGGAGACGAGAGAAAACATAGACTCTCCAAAAAAGGCTCTGCCAAGCGCCACGCCATACAGACCGCCCACCAGCCTGCCATCCAGATGCACCTCGACACTGTGAGCATACCCCTGATCATGCAGAGACTCATACGCTTCGATAATCTCTGGAAGTATCCATGTCTTTTCCTGTCCTTTGCGCCGTACAGAAGCACACTGGCGAATCACTTCCGGGAAATGGCGATCAAATGTGACACTAAAACCCTTGTTTTTCAGCACCCTGCGAAAGGATTTGCGTACTTTGAATTTACCAGGATAAAGGATAAGGCGGGGATTGGGAGACCACCAGAGAATAGGATCATTTTCGTTGTACCAGGGGAAGATACCCTGCCTGTAGGCACTGAGTAGACGCATCGGACTGAGATCACCGCCATAGGCTAACAGACCTTCATCCGAAGCGAGTCTGGGATCAGGAAAATAGCAGGAGTGCCTGCTGAGCGCAGGGATATAGTACTCCTCATCAAACATCGAAGACACGAAACGATCCTTTGTTTTTGTTCATATAGCTGCCTGGCTTACGCTTTCTCGTCAAAAGCGAAACGGAGTGTGTCGTTTTTGTAAGAGACCTTCACTTCACCACCCTCTTGGAGCCTGCCAAAAAGTATCTCATCCGTAAGTGCCTCTTTGATCTTCTCGTCGATCACACGGGCAATATGCCGTGCCCCGTAACGCTCGTCGTACCCCTCTTTTGCCAGATACTCTTTGGCTTTTTTGCCGACTTTGACACGAATGCCTTTTTTGCCCAGCAGGCTGTTGAGTTTCTCCAGTTCGGTATCGACGATCTTGACCAGACTCTCCAGACTGAGCGGCTTGAACTCGATCGTGGCACTCAGACGGTTTCTAAATTCCGGAGAGAAGAATGCCGCGAGTGCTTTGTCCGTTTTAGCGGAGGTATCTTTCTCAAAACCCATAACATTCGCCTCTTTGGTACCGATATTGGAGGTCATGATGAGTACCACATTCTTGAAGTCGCTCACCACGCCGTTGTTGTCTGTCAGTTTGGCACCATCCATGACCTGCAAGAGAATATTCATGATATCAGGATGCGCCTTTTCGATCTCATCGAGCAGCAGTACGGTGTGCGGGTGCTTCTTGATCATCTCAGTCAGTAGTCCCCCCTGCTCATACCCTACATAGCCCGGAGGCGCACCCACCAGGCGGCTGACGGTATGCGGCTCCATATACTCACTCATATCAAGACGCTCAAAATGGACATGCATCGTCTCAGCAAGCTGTGTAGCAAGTGCAGTCTTTCCTACACCTGTGGGTCCGACAAAGAGGAAAGAGCCGATCGGTCTGTTCTCTCCATTAAGCCCCGCATAGGAGCGTTTGATCGCAGTGGCAAGCGCCTTGATCGCCTCATCCTGACCGATGATATGCGCACCCAGCTCTTTTTCGAGATTTTTAAGTCTTTGGGTATCATCTGTGCCGATGACAGTTGGCGGCAGCTTCATCATCTTGGCTACACTCTCTTCGATATCGGCAGGCATCACGGTCACACCCTCTTTGCCACGCAGCATAAAATGGGCACCTACCTCATCGACGATATCCATCGCCTTGTCAGGCAAAAACCGGTCATGCAGATACTTGACACTCAGGTCGATCGCACTCTGAAGCGCCTCATCGGTAAAGCGGATATTGTGATAGTTCTCATACTTATGCTGTACCCCCTTGAGGATCGTAAAGGTATCTTCGATACTCGGCTCTTCTACATCGATCTTTGCAAAACGGCGGCTAAGTGCCTTGTCTTTGTCAAAGAAATTTCTAAACTCCTGATAGGTCGTCGCACCGATACATTTGAGATCACCGCGTGCGAGGGCCGGCTTGAGCAGGTTGCTCGCATCCATACTCCCTCCGCTTGTGGCACCCGCACCGACCATCGTATGGATCTCATCGATAAACATGATCGCATCATCCATTTTGCTTAGCTCCTTGATGATCCCCTTTAGACGCTTCTCAAAGTCACCTCTGTACTTCGTCCCGGCGATCAGGGCACCCATATCAAGCGCAAATATCTTTGCGTTTTTCAAAATGTCAGGTACCTCTCCTTCTGAGATCTTCAGTGCCAAACCTTCAGCGATCGCTGTTTTACCGACTCCGGGCTCACCCACGAGCAGCGGGTTGTTTTTTTTGCGTCGGCAGAGTGTCTGCATCACCCGCTCGATCTCCTCGCTGCGGCCGATGACCGGATCGATCTTGCCGCTTTGGGCGAGAGAGACCAGCTCCATCGTAAACTGGTCGAGCAGTGTCTCCTCTTTGGGCGTAGTTTCACTCTGGGCTTCACTACCTGCATGGCTGTGCGAGATCACTTCGAGTATATCCACACGGGCGATCCCCTCTCTTTTCATCAGATAGACCGCATAAGAGTGCTCCTGCATAAAGATCGCAGCAAGCATATCCCCGATACTCGCTTCGGTACGCCCAGAGCTGTGGATATGTGTCATCATATCATTGATAGCACGAGATAGCGCTACCGTCTCAAACGGCTCTACCGCCTCTTTGAGCGAAGGTACCGTTTTATGGATATGCTCCACGATACCCCCCTCAAGTCTGGCGATATCCGCATCCAGCGCAGTGAGAATCTCTCTGCCCTCTTCACTTCTAACGATCGCCAAAAAGACATGCTCCACTGTTAGATACTCATGTCTGTTCTCTTTGGCATAGCCAACCGCCTGTTTAAATACATCATTCAATGCTACACTAATCATATCAATCCTTTATGCTTCGCGTGTATATTACGCATCCTCTTCAATTGTTGCAAGCAGCGGAAACTCATGCTGTTTGGCTTTTTGTTTGACCTGCTGCGCTTTGGTCAGTGCGATCTCATAGGTATAGACACCTACGATCGCCTTGCCTTTCTCATGGATCTGCAGCATGATCTGCTCTGCCTGCTGATGTGTCTTGTGAAAGATGCTGATCAAGACATCCACCACAAAATCCATACTTGTATAGTCATCATTGTGCAACAATACCTTATACATCTGGGGCTCTTGCAGCTCCAGCGCAAAATCCAATTCTTCTTCAAAATTCGGCAATTTTCAATCCTTATCGTTTTTCATCTTACAATCATTATGCTGTTTCTACTATAATTATACAATGAATAAACAAAAAACTGTAAAGAAATCGTGTATGCAGCCGCTTTTCATTACCGCTACAGGCACCAATGTAGGCAAAACATACACGACCCTTGCCCTGATTGAAGCCCTTGCTTCCAGGGGATTGCGTGTAGGTGTCTTCAAGCCGGTCGAAACCGGTGTCAAACACACCCCACCTGATGCTACTATACTACTCGAAGCTTGCCAAAAGGTTAACAGCGGGTTTAAAGATCTGACCCCGTTGGATATCACCGCCTATACCTTTGCCCTGCCTGCCGCACCGTTTTGTGCCGATGCACAAGGAGAGATCGATATATCGCAGATTCTTGGAAAATATGATGCACTCTCAAAACGCTGTGATCTCCTCCTCATAGAGGGTGCGGGCGGACTGATGGTGCCGATCACCCGTGACTACATGATGATCGACCTGATCCGAGATCTCAACGCCAAGACCCTGCTTGTCACCCCCAGCCGTTTAGGGTGCATCAACGAAACCCTCCTCTCTATAGAAGCACTAAAAACACACAACATCGACTTCGACTGGTGTGTCAACCTTTATGAAGACAAAGAGGATTTTGAGAAAGTGACACAGCCCTATTATGATGCAGTGTTTTCTAAGTGGTGGTGCCTTGAAAAGGGGATAGAAAAATTTGTACACTCACACTGCACAAATCTTTAAGACATATCCTATTCTTGAAATCTCACTGTAGAGACAAATCTCTCATTGGCAATCTCTTTTTTGAAAGCTTCTAAGGCTTTAGGAGAAGAGTCAACCCTCAAATCGCTTTGTGACCCATCTTCATTTTCCCAATTTTCATGCCATACACTAATTGCACTGAATGTAACATAGGGGTTGTCTAAAATCGTATGGAATGCCTGCCTAAACCATTCACCCTTAGAGGCTTTTAAATGTTCCGAAACACCAAACTCCAAAAGTGCGACAGGTTTGCTATCTGAAAATTGTTTCATGTTTTGTGCATTTTGGTAAAGTTGTGCTGCAAAATCCATTCCATCAATATTATCTGTATTGCTTTGGACACCATAAAGGCTAAATCCAATCCAGTCAATATAGCCATCGCCTGGATAGTAGTAGTAGGGCTGATTCCACTCTCTATTTGGTGAAGAATCATAGTTAAAATGAAAAAACCATGTTACCTTTTGAACACCCGTTTTTCTAAAAATATCAACGATATGACGATATGCATCCCTATATCGTTCAGGTCCGTCAGGATAGTCCGGATCTCCATATTGATCTTTTGTGCCTCCACCATTATATTTGCCACTCCATCCAAACCAGTCTCCATTAGGCTCAACAGCAAAATCTATTAACAGGGGTATATCTTCCGCCTTAGCCTCTTCTGCCCAAGCTGTGAGTGCAGCATCAAATTTACCGTCTATGATTTTCTGCAGTGAAAAAGTTTTTTCTTTTACGTATTGTTTGTCTCCGCTTCTTGGCATTAAACGTACAAACGGTATATGCCCGCTTTGATAAATCATTTCAATTGCCTCTTTGGGATACACAATACCGTTGTACCAGTTTTGCGAAAAGTATACCCATGCACTCTTTTTCTGTACCAATGTTTCAAAATCAACAATTTTTTGACGGCTTACCTGATCTTCAGAACCGCCAAAACCGGGAAATGCACCAAAGTAGATCTTATCTTTAGGTGGAGGAAGCAGTTTGAAAGCGGCGACCATAGTATGCTTTATAGGTGCTGTAGTTTGCGTCCCACAAGAGAGGAGAAAGAATACTAAAGCAATAGATCTAACAATGCCTTTCACTTTATATCC
>WFYB01000129.1 GCA_015490315.1 Sulfurovum sp.
TGCAGCCCTTTGCTTTCCGGGTCAACCCCGTCACCAAGCGCATAGAGCACCCCCAGTGTCGAGACCACCACCTCTTTGGCAGCCAGCCCCGTCTCCAGTGCTACCGCCATACGCCAGTCGAAGCCAAGCGGTGCGAAGAAAGGCTCGGAGGCTTTCCCGATCTTGCCAAGATAGCTGTTTTCCAGCAGGGTCAGCTTCAGCTCATTCTCCAGCTTGCTCTTCTCATCTTGGCTTTGTACCTGTTCGATCTTCTGCATATACTGCTGTTCGAGTTCCGGATATTTGGGGTAGTTGCTGGCAAACCAGATCAGAACTGCGGCACCAAGGATATAGGTACCCGCTTTTTTCAGATAGGATTTTGCCTGTCCGTAGACGGTGTGCCAGATCAGCTTCCATGAAGGCCAGCGGTATTTTGGCATCTCCATCACAAAAGGCTCATCCTCCCCTTTGAAAACGAACATCTTTAGTGCCTTTGCCATCAAGAGCCCAAGCAGCGCTCCGGAGATATAGATCAAAAAGAGGATATTCCCCGCTTTCTCCGCACCGAAAAAGGCACCGGCAAAGAGCACATAGATCGGCAGTCTCGCACCACAACTCATAAACCCGATGATAAAGAGTGTAATGAGCCTGTCCTTTTCGTTTTTGAGTGTGCGTGCCGCCATATAGGCAGGTACGGAACACCCAAACCCTGTCACCAGCGGGATAAAACTTTTGCCGTGTAGCCCAAACTTATGGAAGAATCCGTCAAGCAGAAAAGCGACCCGGCTCATATAGCCCGTCGTCTCCAGCAGCGCGATCCCCAAAAAGAGGATCACGATATTGGGCAGGAACATCACCACCGCACCGACACCCGCGATGATACCGTCTGCGACCAGGGATCCCAGCTCTCCGTCTCCCAGGATAAACTTGGCTTCCTCCCCCAGCCATGTAAATGCCGCATCGATGTAATCCATCGGGATCGCACCCAGCTCAAAGGTGAGCTGAAAAAGCGCCCACATAAAAAAAAGAAAGAGCGGGATACCGAGATATTTGTTGATCAGCAGATTGTCGATCTTCTGCGTCAGACTCTTCGCCCGCATAGACTTGACGGACATCACCTCCATCTTGGCACCCTTGGCAAAGGCGAAATGCTCCTCTGCAAAGATCTCATCGAGATCCTTGGTATCATAGTGTACATAGATGTGTTCCAGTGCCTCTCTCACAATAGGCAGCAGCTCGATCCAGATCGGCTCGTCATGCATCTTTTTGTAGGTCTCTTCATCCTCCTGAAGCAGCTTGATCGCAAGCAGCCTGTAGGGGATGTCACTCTTGTAGCGCTTCTCTTTGAGGAACTGAACAATCCGGTCTATCTCCTCCTCGATCGCATCGGAGTAGACGATCTTTGGCATCTGGTAGGGCTTTTCATAGATCTCGACGATCGTTTTTTTGAGCTCCTCTACCCCTTCTCCTGTGGTGGCACTGGTCTTGATGACCGGCACACCGAGGATGGCAGAGAGCTGTGCCGCATCGATCTCTATCCCCTCTTTCTTCGCTTCATCGATCATATTGAGTACGACGATCACCTTTTTGCCTGTTTCAAGCAGTTCGGTCGTAAAGAGCAGATTTCTCTGGAGATTGGTCGCATCTACGACATTGACGATCACATCATACTCGTCACTCTGCAAAAAGCTTTTGGTTACCTTCTCCTCTATCGTATACTCTGTCAGAGAATAGGCACCGGGCAGATCGATGATATGGATCTCATACTCTTTGCACGCCTTTTCGTCACAATAGGTAAACTCCACCTCTGTCTTATCGACCGTCACCCCGGAAAAATTGCCCACCTTGAGTCTGGCGTTGGAGATCGCATTGATCAGGGAGGATTTGCCGACATTGGGTTGTCCCGCCAATGCTACGATGATCTTTTCCAAAACTTTTCCTTATATCTATAGATAATTAATTGATAATTGTTATCACTTTTATTTCGTTTGGAGTATAGTCCAAAGAAACTTAAAGAGGTATTAAAATGAGATTTATTATCAAAATATATACTTTATGTCTCTCTTATCTATCATCCAAATAGTGATAGAATAGTATATGCATTTTACACTTGGCGCGCCCTATTTTCTGCTACTATTGTTGCTTTTGCCCTGTTTTTTCTGGTGCAAACCCGATGCGAAGCGCTACTACTTCCCCAAACTGGAGTGGATCGGGCAGAGACATCCGCTCTGGCACCCGGATCTTTGGCTGAAGGTAGTGATCTATACGTTGATGGTGATCGCACTCGCACGCCCTCTGCTCTATGAGGGGGCAACAAGTGAACACCGCAAGGGTAGAGACCTGATCCTCGCACTCGATGCCAGCGGCTCGATGGGTGAGAGCGGCTTTGATCCAAAGAACCGCTACCGTACCAAATATGAGAGCACACTCTCACTCACCAAAGCCTTTATCAACAAAAGATTCGATGACAATATGGGTATCGTCATCTTCGGTACCTTTGCCTATACCGCTTCACCGCTGACTTACGATCTGAGCGCACTAAGCCAACTGCTCGAAATGACCGATGTCGGCATTGCGGGTGAGAGTACCGCGATCGGAGATGCGATCATACAGTCGCTACGCACACTGAAGTTCGGTCACGCTAAACAAAAAGCGATCATCCTTATCACCGACGGCTATCACAATGCAGGCAGTGTCTCTCCCAAAGCAGCCGTCGCCAAAGCCAAAGCGGCAGGGGTCAAGATCTATACCGTCGGGATCGGAAAAGCCGGAGATTATGATGCTGCACTGCTGCAAAAAATCGCCAAAGAAACCGGGGGACACAGCTTTGGTGCGACCGATGCCGAAGCGCTGCAGGCAGTCTATGCAGAGATAGACAAGCTCGAACCCAGCCCTATCCGCTCTGAGGGATACCTCAACCAGAAGCTGCTGATCTACTATCCGCTCGGAGCAGCACTGCTCCTGCTGCTTGGATGGATATGGATCCAAGATAGGAGGTGCGTATGACTTTTCTCTATCCATGGCTCTTATGGATGCTGATCCCGCTGGGGATACTCCTCTACCGAAGCTGTACATTCCAAAGCAGGATCCATACGGTCATTGCGATCCTCATCCTGCTCTCTCTTTCCCGTCCTGTACTCGAAGAGGGTATCCAGCCCTCCAAGATCAAAGCCAAAGACCTCATCATTGCACTGGACGTCTCCTACTCCATGCGTGCCCGGGATCTGGCGCCAAGTCGCTATGACTATGCCAAAGCGCTTATCGGCTCTCTGCTTGAGCGCAATCCTGCTGCCAACGTGATGCTGATCGCTTTCACGACCAATCCGCTGCTGCTCTCACCGCCTACCACCGATCATGCGCTGATCATGACCGCTCTGGAGAGCCTACGCCCCGAATATATCCTCACCAAAGGGACATCCCTGCAAAAGCTCTTTGAGAGACTCCCCCGCCTGCACGCTTCGGGCAAAGATCTAATACTGATCACCGATGGAGGTGAAGAGAGCGACCTTGCGGTGCTTGCCGAAGCACTGCGCAAGAGCGGAACCTATCCCGTGATCGTAGGACTTGGCAGCAAAGCGGGTACCACCATCCCGGACAAAAACGGCAATATGCTCAAAAACAGTGCGGGCGATCTGGTCATCAGCCGTCTCAACCCGATGCTGCGCAGACTCAGTGATGCTGCAGACGGTGCCTACCTTACGGCAGAGGATTCACCACAGGCAACAGCAGAGCAGATCACCACTCTGCTCCAAGGCAGAACCCATACGCTTGAAAAACGTCAGCACCGCTACCGCGAACTCTACTGGATCGTGCTGCTGCCTGCTGTTTTGCTCTTTTTGATGCTCCATACCGTCATGCGAAAGTGGCTGCGCAAATGGATATTGCTTGGGCTCTCGCTCATCGGGATACCTGCATCTGCGGGGATACTCGACCTCTACCATCTCCAGCACGCCTATAGCGACTATGCGCAGCAAGACTACAACCGGACACTGAGTCATATCAGCCGTATCGGTGAACCGACCCTTCAGAGTGCACTGCTTCAGGCAGACAGCTACTACCGCCTCAAGCGATACAAGGCAGCAAGAGAGCACTATCTTGGTATCAAAAGCCGCTCCCCCCGGATCAAGCAGCAGCTCTACTACAATATCGCCAATACCTATGCAATGGAGGGCAACTACGACAAAGCCAAGATATACTATACTAAAGCATTGCAACTGGGCAGCGACAAGGATGCCGCATCAAACCTCGCACTGGTTATTTTCCTGAAATCAAAAGAGGAGAAGCCCCCAAGCCTCCCCCGTCCAAAATCACAGGATGATCACGCATCCAAAGGTACCCAAAAGTCTGAAGCAGACAAAAAGAAAAAGAAACAAAGCGACTCCAATGCCGGTGGCGGCGGAGGAAACGGCGGCAGGGAGCAAAATGCCAAGAAGAGCAAAAACCGTGCAGAGGGCAAACTCAAAAGCTCCAAACAGACACAAAAAAATCCGCTCAGTTCCAAAGTCTATGAGCTTATCAACAAAGGATATGTACGTGAAACAAAACCGTGGTAATTTTCTCGATGGCAGACTCTCCAAAGCAGCTGTTTTGCTACGGCTGTTTGCCATGACGGCTACACTCATGGCAGAGGATTTTACCTACCGTATCACCCCGAGCAAAACCGACCCCTATCTCAAAGAGCCGATCCTGCTGCGTGTCGACCTCAACCAGACCAACCCTGACGTGGTGCTGCTCTTTAACTTCAAGGTCAATCCCGACACACACTACAAAGTGCATCCACTCTTTGCCAAACACAATGACACCCTGCACCACACCAGACTTGAAAATCTTTATGAGCTCTATCCGTTACAAACAGGGGATATCAATATCACTTTCTCCCTCATAAAGCGTGTCACCAATGATGCCAAAGTACGCTACTTTTCATCGGGAGACAGGGATGATTTCAAGAAACTTGAAACAGAGGATTTCCCGATCACGCTGCCTCCGCTGAGGCTGCATGTACGCCCGCTGCCCAAAGGTACAGCGCTTGTCGGAGACTATAAATTGGACTACAAGACCAAAACCCATCATGCCAAAGCCTACACCCCTATCCCCATCACTGTCACCATCACGGGCAGAGGCTATCCGCCCGAGATCACAGATCTCTTCCCAAAAAGTGCCGACTATACACTCTTTACGGAGAGACCCAAGATAGAGACCATCTCCACACCGCAAGGCTCGCTGATCAAAGCACGCTACATCTATGCGATCAGTGCCCAAAAGAGCTTCACGCTTCCTGCGGTAGAGCTTCACGCTTTCAACCCTTTTGAAGGGCACGCCTATACGCTGAAGATACCCGAGCAGCACTTCGAGATAGAGCCCGTAGAGACAAAGCAGCTGGTGGATCGCACGGACTCCCCCAAACCCTTCTCATTTGAGATAGAGTGGCTCTGGACGTTTCTGGGATATCTGGCAGCCTTTGTCGCCGGCTATGGGAGTGCGCTGCTTTGGGAGCGCCGCAGCGGAAGTTACGCATATCATGACAGGAGTGAGACAACCCCTCTTCACGCAAAGATAGAGGATGCCAAAGATGCCAAGAGTCTCCTGCAGATCCTGCTGGCAAGCAATGATCCACATTTCCGTGAAGCGATCGCGGCACTGGAGGCACATCTCTACAAAGGTGAGGCACTCGACCTGCGCCAATGCAAACAGAGACTATACAAGCAGACAAAAAAGACCCAAGGAGAAAGCTAAATATGGAGAATAACGATGCATAAAAAGATCATAGAGCTAAAAGAGGAGATCGCTAAAGCGGTCATCGGGCAGGAGGCGATGATAGAGGGGCTGCTGATCGGGCTGCTGAGCAACGGGCATATCCTGATCGAAGGGGTGCCCGGTCTGGCAAAGACCACCACCATCAAAGCACTCTCGCAGGCACTGGGGCTGGACTTCAAACGCATCCAGTTCACGCCTGACCTACTGCCCTCGGATATCATCGGAGCACAGATCTACAACCCCTCAGACCACAGCTTCAGTATCAAAAAAGGACCGCTCTTCACCCATCTGCTGCTTGCCGATGAGATCAACCGTGCCCCGGCAAAGGTACAGTCAGCCCTGCTGGAGGTGATGCAGGAGCGTCAGGTCACCATCGGCGATGAGACTTTCAGCATCGAGCCGCCCTTTATGGTCATGGCGACACAAAACCCCATCGAGCAAGAAGGGGTCTATCCCCTCCCTGAGGCACAACTCGACCGCTTTATGATGAA
>WFYB01000130.1 GCA_015490315.1 Sulfurovum sp.
CCAAAAGCCACCGCTGTCTGATGATGACACCCCCAGCAGTATGTTTCAAACACTTTTTTGCCCTCATCAGCGTCTCCACAAGCCATCCATCCGACAAACAGAAACAAAAGTACTCTGATCCTGTACATCCGCGCCATCCTTTGTTGTCAAAAGTTGTATATTACCGCACCAGGTAATAAAATGATCATAGCCTTTTTTTGATTGCCAATGCTTGATACAAAACAAGAAAATCAGTAATCAACCAGCTCCCCTTCAAGTGTTTTCAAAAAAGCAACGATATCATCGATCTGTTCAGGGGTAAATTCATGACCGATTTGATATTTGCTCATGATCCGTACCGCCTCCTCGAGTCTCTTTACCGATCCGTTATGAAAATAGGGGGCTGTGCGTGTAATATTCCTCAATATCGGGACACGAAAACGAAGCTCTCCCCCTCTGCCTTTGAAGCCACCTCGGTTTTCAAAAGGAAAAGGGGACTCCTTGATCTGAATATTTCCTTTGAAAAGGAGCCCGACATAATCTGAGACATAGTGTCTCAACGGAAACTTCTGTATACTTTGCCCGCCTACACTCATCCCGGTATGGCACCCCTTGCATCCTGCTGAGATAAAGAGTCCAAGCCCCCTTTTGGCAGCCGGAGAGATCGCACTGTTGTTCCCCTCCAGAAAACGGTCATAGCTTCCATGTGTCAGCAGAGTTCGCTCATAGGCACCGATAGCTTTGCGTACATTGGTGAAAGTCACGCTGCTCTCACCAAACACCGTCTCAAAACGTTGTCGCATCGCAGCGTCGGCATTGAGCCGAGCCTCCACCTCTTTGGGCGTCATATTCATCTCAAACGGTGCCTGTATAGGACCGCCCACCTGCTCTTCAACAGTTGCGGCACGTCCGTCCCAGAACTGTGCTTTTGCAAGTGCGGCATTGAGTACAGTCGGGGAGTTAAGATGCAGCGGGTTTACCCGCCCTTTGTAGCCGACTGCTGCAGGGAGGTTGTCATCTCCACCCTCAGATAACTTGTGGCAGGACGCACAGGAGATCGTCATATCTTTGGAGAGTCTCGGATCAAAAAAGAGTGCCTTACCCAAAGAGATTTTCTTACGGTTCAACGGATTGTCCGGTGTATCAACGACATCGAGCAGTGCTTCATAGGATTGGGGCACAGGCAGCATATTTCTCGAAAGCGCCGCCTGACGCAGCGCTTCATCACTCGCAAAAGTCCGGAAAGTACGCTGCGGGAACAGATGGGGTAAAAAGAGGATCAAAGCAACCACTGCCACTGTGATGAATAATGGCAAGGTATAGCGTTTCATGGTCTTTTTGTGCTGTTTTTGTCCAGATCATAGATAAAGATACCCGAAGGTTTTTTCACCTGAAATATCTCACGGGCAAGATACCATTTGTCTGTATTGATCACACTCACCTGATTGGCATCATTGACCGATACATAGAGGAGAGGATCGTACCCAGACCATCTCAGATGCAATACTTTACCGGGGAAATCAAATGTTTTGATCACCTTGAGAGTCCTAGTATCGATGATCTCGATAGTGGGAAAATCTTTGCCGGAGAAGGTGACCGCCAGATACTTCTTGTCCGGACTCAAAGAGGTAAATACCGGAAGCCCTTTGGTCTTGATATTTTTGATAAAGTGAAATGCTTTGTCATACACCATTACGCTGTTGTCACCGACAGCGGGGATGAATATTTTGTCATTTCCGATAGACCAGAATCCAAAATGGGGGATCTTCAGTACGGGCTTGTTCCCCTCTGTCGTCACAGTGATCTCTCTATACGTCATCCTATCCAGATCAATCACACCAAACCCCTTGCCCAAAAAGAAACCGACGATATAGGTATGTCCCTGTATCATGGCATCAAAAGGCATCTTACCGACCTTGAACACTTTGTAGATTTTGAATTTCGGCAACCCTTTGCCGGCATGTTCATCTTTAAGTACGGTGACTTTATCGTTATCCATCTGTGCGAAAACAAGATACTCTTTATAGACCTTGATACCGACATTTTTAGAACCGGTTTTGATCTTTTGGATCGGCTTGAGATCACGCGTAAGGATATCGACCGACTTGTCATCATAGTTCGCAACGGCGACATAGTTATCACCAATGACAAAACCGATAGCCGATTTGCTTGTTTTGTACTCCGCCTCTTTTTTCTCGGTTTTTGGATCGAACTTGACCACATAGCCGTCACGGCTGATCAGATAGGCATCTTTGCCGTCAAATTTGATGATCCCGTGATTCATATTGTGCATACCGGATAGATGCGATTTGACCAGTCCGCCGCTGATGACCGCAACCGATGCATTTTCACGCTCAACGACAAAAACCTTCTCGGAGCTACTTGGAGACTTTCCCCAAAGGATAGCAGTAGCGATTAACATAAAAATCAGTGCTCTCATCTTGACCTCTTTCGTGCAATATTGCTTCTTAAAGATAGAGAAAAACACTTCTTATCAAAATGTTTTACTATACCTTCGCTCGGTATCCCGGCAGATCAATGCCGGGATAGTATCATTGTTATGCACCGGGGATATGCTGTCTGTGCTCTACAGAGTAGGTAAAGGTCGGTGTAGTCAAGTTGTGAATATACTTGATAAACTCACCTGTCTTCGCATTGTAGATACCGATACGCCCTGTCGTCCACTCAGAGATAAATGTCCATTTCCCGTGATTTGCCGGTTCAGCATGAAGCAGTCTGGGTTGTACCGGTTTTTTGACTTTTGGTCCCGGTTTTGCTGTATAGCTCAACAGTTTCTCTTTGGATAGCTTCGAATTGATCTCTTTGCCTGCCACTGTTTGATACTGTGTCGCATCCCATGTTTGCAGCACTTTACCGCTATGTGCATCGATCAGTTTCCCCTCTTTTTTCCCTACTTCGATGATACGGTCTGTTTCAAGTGTCTCTTTGTTGATCAGATAGACTTTGTTGTAGTTATCCGGTGTCCCGAGTACACAGTCTGCCCAGATATAGGGTGTATCTTTGCTCGTCCCGACAAAAAGTCCTCCGCCCGCAGTCGGCACATTGGCGACCACATCCCAGTTGGTATCCCAGATCACCACATTTCCGACATTCATGCTGACAGTTGCATTGAGCTGTCCATACTCTTTGTTGTGCCATGAGCTTCCCTGTCCCGGATGCGGTTTGCTTCCCGGACCGGTATAGACTTTCGCAGCAAGTTTCTTGGTCTTGAAGTCCACTATACCGATCAGGTCAGACCCTTGTGACGCAATCATATAATAACGCCCCATCTCCTTGCCTTCATTGAGGAAAGCATCATGCAGGACTTTACCGATATTGGGTACATCGCCTACGATCGGAAAACCTGGCTTGCTATAGTCGACAATATATACATGTCCCCCATCCTTCAATGCAAATGCAAAATAGGGACCATACGGCGTATCTGCGATCGAGGCGACACGGCTTGGTCCGATATTGCCGTCAGGGTCGATGACAGCTGCTGTCTGATAAACTTTGAGCGGTTCAAGTGTCATAGCATCACAGAGTACGGCACCGCCGGGATTGTAGTTACCTGCCATAATATATTTGCCGTCTGGAGAGACTGCCAGCCCTCGTGACTCCTGCCCCACCTGCACGCTGGCAATCGCCGGCTGACCCGGTGCAGCCAGATCGAACATCGTCAGACGACCCGATCGTGAGATCGAATAGGCATAGCGCGGCATACGTTTGTTCGTCACTGTTACATGCACCGCAAATCCCGCTTTGTGCCGAGAGAGCACTTTCCCTGTTGTCCCGTCGATGAAGTCAACCAGTGACGCATCACGTTCCGTTGCAAAAACAATATCCATAACACTCTTTACATCTGTCGCATGCGGATACTTTTTCATCAACTCTGTACGGTCTGCGAGCTTTTTCCATGTCTTTTTGACATCATCAAGATCCAGACGGAGTTCCACCGTATTCTTCCAGTTCATCAGCCAGTCGACCATCGCAAAAGCATCATCCTTGCTGAACAGATGCTTCCATGCAGGCATCGCCGTCCCCGGCTTGCCGTTGAGGATCGTCTCTGCAAGCAGACTGGTATTCTTTTTCTTCAAAGCTTTGGGACGCAGATCAGAGCCTACACCCCCTTGGTGGATAGGTCCATGACACCCCTGACACTCTTTTTCGTATACTTTTGCAAAGTCCATTTTAGAAGTACCTGCCATCGACAGTGTGACCATCATCCCTGTAGCTGCTGCTACTCCAACGAGTTTATTCCATTTCATTTCTCTCTCCTTTCCCCTATCAAGTATCTGTCACTTCATAGATTTGATAAGCAAATATAATGACTCTATTACATTTTTTTTGATAGAATCAAATGTCTCTTTCATTAGATGACTATGATGAGGGCTCTACCCAGCCCTCATTCCTCCTACTTCTTCAACTTTTTCTTTTCGTCATAATAGATCCAGAACATTGGCAAAATGATCAATGTATGCAAAAAGATCGTCAGCGTCAACGGCCCTTGGTTGAGCCATCCAAAAAAGCTTGGTACTACATCTGAAAATGGTTCAAATAACATGGTGTTCTCCTTTTTTATTATTGTCTGTCTCCTTGAATCGGAACAAAGTCCCGACCCAATTGTCCTCGTTCCTGCGGGATTACATCCTCTCACTGAAGCTTCGCCTATCGGCTCAGTGCTTCGCATATGTCTGTCTCCTTGGATCGGAACGAAGTCCCGAGACAATTCCTTTCCGTTCATCCCATCAGGCTGCTGCAGGTTGGGCATCTGCGGCTGCAGATGCCTGCTCTTTACCGATAGTCAGCATATCCCATACCAAGTAGATAAAGCCAATGAAGGTGATCACTCCCATGATCGTTCTCCATATCTGTGCCTGTACATACCAAGGCATGCTTTGTCCGACAAAATAGGAGTTCCAGCCTCCGCCAAGTTCTGCTCTCTCGATAAGCACCTGTTCATAGCCTGCGATGGTCAGAGCAATGGTCATTCCCATCACACCAAACGCGATCAGGAAGATTGCCATTTTGGATTTGAATGTCGCTTTGAGCTGTTTGAGCCCATAGGCTTCCTGGATACCCAGATACATCATCCCGATCAAGATCGTCGCATAGGCTCCGAAAAATGCCAGGTGACCGTGCGCCGCAGTAAACTGTGTACCGTGGGTATAGATATTGACCTGAGGCAGCGTATGGAAGAAGCCCCAGATCCCCGCCCCAAGGAAGTTACCGAAGGCATTGAGGACGATCCACGCCATAGCAGGACCGTTCTTGACGATAGAAGCAGGCTTGCCTGCTGCTTTTGCGATCCCCTGCTCTTTTCCCCAGTCATAGAGGACATGCACAAACATCGCAACCAGAGGTACCGGCTCGAGTGAGGAGAAGAGTGCACCGATCTCCCACCAGTATTCCGGTGTACCGATCCAGAAATAGTGGTGCCCCAGCCCCAAAATACCTGATCCAAAAAGCATCAGCACCTCGATCCATAGCCACATCTCCACGATCTCACGCTTGGCATCGATGATCTTGATCAGCGCATAGGCCGCCACCGCACCGACGAAGACCTCCCATGTCGCCTCAACCCAAAGGTGGATAACCCACCACCAGAAGTATTGATCCATAGAGATATTGTCCGTAAAGAACATCCCCGCAAGGTAGAGACCTGCCAATGCCATGAGATCAGCGACCAGCACTGTGACAATACCTGTCTTTCGACCTTTCATATATGTCGCAAAGACATTGTAATAGAAGATCAATACCGCCACCACGATGCCGTAATCCGCCCATCTCGGTGCTTCAAGATACTCACGTCCTTCATTGATCAGCCAGATCGTCGACTCTTTACCCGGCCCAACCTGTATAAAGATATAGACCAGTACGACCACAGCTACTGCCGCTGTCAAGACCCAGAACGCGAGTTTTCCCAAGCCTATGCCGACTGTCTCTACCCCTGTCTCATCCGGAAGCATGAAATAGACCGAGCCTATCATCGCATAGAGCATCCAGACAACCAGTGCATTGATATGTACCATCCTCGCTACAGAGAAGTCAAAAACCTCAAACAGAAAACTCGGATAGATGAACTGTATCGCTGCAATAAGCCCCATCAGAAGCTGTGCACCGAAAAGTATCAGTGCCACTCTGAAATACATCATGGCAAGCTTTTTGGATTCGCTGCCTTGAAACTGATTTGTTTTGATACTAGTGAGCATTTGTGCCTCCTGTCTTAAATTGTTCCACCGTCTTAGAGAAGTTTCTCGGGAAGCCGTTGGTATCGATACTACTCATATGTTTGAGGAACGCAACCAGACCTTTCGCCTCTTCGGCTGTGATACCGAGATTTGGCATCATACGCGCGTGGGTCGGATACTGTGACGGATGCTGCAAAAACTCTGCCATCGCCTCTTCGCGGGTAGACTTGCCTGTCATCGCCTGAAGCGGCCCTCCCTTTCTCCATGCTTTATCGAGCCATGCTTTGGTAAGATCAGGTGCATAGTAGGCACCGTTGCCAAGCAGTGTATGACAATTCATACAGTTTTTCGCCTGAGAAGTGAGTTTTCCCAGATGCAGCAGTGCCGCTGCCTCTTGAGGGCTCCACTCTTTTCCGAAAAAAGGCTCTTTCTCTCCAATCACAGGTACCTCGTGTCCACGCTTCTCATCCATCTTATAGTCGATATGATAATTGATCACGGTTGGTGCAGGGACCCTGTTGATCTCTCGCTTTTGGGCTACTGCCTTTTGCAGATCCGCATCCGACCCCATCGCTATCTGATTGACAGAGTCAAATGTCAACCATATCAGCAGTATTGCTGAAAATCCTGTCACCCATGCTGCCGAACGACGCCAAAACGATATGCTCGTCCAGACTGACTTATTTTCATTCGCCATGTTTCCTCCTTTTTTATGATTGTCTGTCTCCTTGGGTCGGAACAAAGTCCCGACCCAATTGTCCTCGTTCCTGCGGGATTACATCCTCTCACTGAAGCTTCGCCTATCGGCTCAGTGCTTTACATCTATTGTCTATCTCCTTGGATCTAAACAGGGTTCCGATATAATCCCTCTCAAGCTTGTGCTGCACTCTCTTTGAGAAAGCTTTGCATTTTATGAGTCTCCTGCCATGCAGCCTATTATTTCTGATCTGCCGATCCGTCATGCTCGCCGTATCTCTTCTCCGACTCTTCTACCAGATAAAAATAGAGGTGGGGGATAAAGAGATAGACCAGCATCGTGACCATCAATACCTTCATAGTAAAATGGTTACTATGGATCAAAAGCGCAAAATCATACAAAAAATAGGTCTGCAATGCCCAAAACAGATATCCTACAGGCATCCACTTCTTGGAAAAATACCCCATCTTGGAGAGGGTAATCACTGCTGCATAAGCCACACCAAACACAAGTACCAGTGTCGATTCTATAAAGATAGGAAGGAACTGATCCATTGCGATTTCCGGTCTTATAAACAACTGATCCATGAAGTATCTCCTGTAGTACATCTATTTACCAAAGACCCAAAGGTATCCAGGGCATAATGTATTATGACGGTTTCACTAGAGCAAGAGATTGATGCATATCAAGAAAACAAATAAAAATCATAAAAAATTCTGATAAAAATAAGTAAATTTAATAGAGGAAAAATAGAAGAAAAAGTTATAACACTACTCTTTGACTATACATCGTGCTATAAAAAAGGGGCGGTTATAGGCATCGGATACAAAATTGTCATCTTCGAGACGCCAACCTCCGGATCGTCGGAGTATCACACTCTGTGCAACTTTTCTCTGCATTCTGCTTTCACATATGATCGGACGGTCTTGATAAAAAGCGGTTTTCACCTCTGCCATTCTCTTCGTCGTGATCACATAATGTGCACCGATAAAGAGTGCCAGTAGGCTCCCCACTGTCACCATGCCCTTCTTGAGCGCACCTTTTGGCATAAAAGGACGTGTCGATACATAAAAGGTAATCGCCAAAATAAACAGTGCCAAAATAAGATATGCACCCTCAAGGTAAAAAAATGTTTTCATCGATTCTCCTTCACGATACCGAAACTATCCATCTTTATTTTGTTTATCATAACATAGCCGCTGCGCGCTTCCGATTGATGTGTATCAAGCAAATCAAATCCAAAACATCCTATACTCACCATGAGAACAGAAGAGGTATGAAACAATGAAACAATGGAACAGATATCTTCCCGTCGCACTCTTTTTGGGTTTTTTTCTGGTGGCACTCGTTGCCTTTTTCCAAAGCAAACCTGCGACCAAAAATGCACGTATCTACCAAGCTGTCAAACACTACAGCCCCTACTATCTGGACAAGCGTCTGGGTGGGCTTACGATTTTAAGCAGAGAAGATGAGACATTCAAAGAGAAGCCTGCAAATATGACTCTCTACAAAGAGCTTGAGAGACTCGAACGCAACTGGGGCAAATCCCATCTGCGTATAGAAGGGGAAAATCTGCTCATTCTGGATGACAATGCCTCCATAAAAGCCAGAATTCCGCTGAAAACGGATGAAGAACGTCAGTTCGTACACCACTATTACGGAGTCTGAAGATGCTCAACCTTGTCCTTACCCTTGTCTTTAGTATCGTCATGCTTCTTTTTATGGCATTCCCTGCCATGAAAACCGTCGATTGGCTAGAAGCTCGCCGCCTGACACCCCCTTCCTGGCATAAATGGCTGGTGATTCTTCTTGCTATCCTATTCTCGCTGATGATAGGACTCTTCCTTAAATATGCATAACCCATTATTAACACCATTTTGGATAAAATAATCCATTCATTTTACACGCCGGACAAAAGCCGGCAGCACTTTTTGGAGCAAACTCTATGAACAAAGCAAAATATATCTGGATGGATGGCGAACTCACCCCCTGGGATGATGCGACTGTCCACGTCCTCACACATACACTCCATTACGGCAATGGTGCGATCGAAGGCACTAAAGCCTATAAAACAGTCGATGGAAGATGTGCGATCTTCAAACTCAAAGAGCACACACAGCGACTGCTCAACTCATCGAAGATGACACTCATGGATGTTCCCTATACACTTGAGGAGCTCAACAAAGCACAGATCGAACTCCTGCAGGCAAACGAACTCTTTGAGGGAGCCTATATTAGACCGCTCGTCTATCTCGGCTATGGGGTCATGGGTCTCTATCACAAGGATGCTCCGGTCAAGGTCTCCATCTCCGCATGGGAGTGGGGTGCCTATCTTGGAGAAGAGGGACTCAAAAAAGGGATACGCCTCAAGATCGCATCCTTGACCAGAACACCCAACACTTCAGGGATGGGCAAAGCCAAAGCGGTCGCCAACTATCTCAACAGCCAGATGGCGAAATTTGAAGCGGTTGAAGCAGGGTATGACGAAGCGCTTCTCAAAGACGATCAGGGCTATATCGCAGAGGCTTCGGGTGCCTGCTTCTTCATGGTACGTGACGGCAAACTGATCACCCCGCCAAACGACAACTCTCTGGAGTCGATCACACAGGCAACTGTGATCGACCTCGCAAGAGATATGGGCATCGAAGTGATCAGACGCCGCATCACACGTGAAGAGATCTATATCTGTGATGAGTGTTTCCTTACCGGTACCGCAGCCGAAGTCACTCCTATCCGTGAGGTCGATGCAAGAATCATCGGCAATGGTGCCAGAGGGCCTATCACAGAGAAGTTACAGACAGCCTATTTTGATGTCGTTGCGGGCAAAAACCCGAAATACATCCAGCATCTCACCTATATCAACTAAGGATAGACCATGCCAGCAGATATGAACGACTATTTTAAAAAGAAAAAACCAAGTAACGGGGGCAACAATACCCCCACACCGCCAAGCTTCGAGAACCCTTTTGCCAATATGCCCAAAGGGGTTCCCTCATGGCTGATCGTGGCTGCTGTCATCATCATTGCCTTTTTTATCTTCAAGCCATTTACCATCATCAACTCAGGCGAAGTCGGCATCAAGGTCACAACCGGTAAATTTCAGGAAGAGCCGCTTACACCGGGTCTGCATTTTTATATCCCGGTCTTTGAGAAGATCATCCCTGTCAATACCCGTGTACGTATGATCACCTACTCCAACGAAAACAAGCAAACGATCAGCGACGGATATAGCCGCTACGAAGGCGGTCTAAGACGAAACCCGGCTATCCGTGTCATGGACAGTCGGGGATTGGGTGTGGATATCGATCTTGCTGTACAGTACCACCTCAGACCTGAAAGCGCTCCCAAAACCATCGCTACCTGGGGTACCGCATGGGAAGACAAGATCATCAACACCAAGGTGCGTGAGATCGTACGTGATGTCATCGGCAAATATGCTGCGGAGAACCTGCCGCAAAAGCGTACAGAGATCGCCAAAGAGATCCAGGATCGCGTACGCAAAAAAGTGGAAGCGATCCCGGGCAAACCTGTCGTGCTCGACTCTGTGGAACTGAGAAACATCGAGCTGCCGTCCAAGATCAAGACCAAGATCGAAGAGCTGCAGGCTGAAAAGCAGAACGTCATGATCGCAGAGCAGCAAAAAGAGAGAGCAAAGCGTGAAGCGGAAAGAAAGGCAGAGATCGCACGCGGTGAAGCAGAGAAACGCCGTATCGAGGCGCAAGGTAAAGCGGATCAGATCCGTATCGAGGCAGGTGCACAGGCAAAAGCCAACGAGATCATCGCTAACTCTCTGACTGACAAACTCCTGCAGATGGAGCAGATCCATACACAAGGCAAATTCAACGACGCTCTCAAGGTCAACAAAGATGCCCAGATCTTCCTCACCCCTGGCGGTGCAGTGCCTAACATTTGGGTTGATGCCAAAGGCAAAGAACAAAAAGCCATCTCAGCAGAACAATAAATCAGTGAAGAGTGAAGAGTGAAGAGTGAAGAGTGAAGGTAAGCGTTTCAAAGAAACGCTACTTTCTTGAACGCTGAACGCTGAACGCTGAACGCTGATAATTTCGGAGAAATTATCATGACCATCGATTGGAACAAAACCCCTCTCATCCCCGCTATCGCACAAGATGCTAAGACCAATGAAGTGTTGATGCTTGCCTATATGAACAAAGAGGCATATGAGTTGACGCTCTCCACCGGCTATGCCCACTACTTCAGCCGCTCCAAACAGCGCATCTGGAAAAAGGGTGAGAGCTCCGGGCATACACAAGAGGTAGAAGATCTGCTACTTGACTGCGATGCCGATACTATTGTGCTCAAGATCAAGCAAAACGGTGTCGCCTGCCATACAGGACGTAAAAGCTGCTTCTTTACCTCTGTGATGCAAGATAAGGTGGTCTTGGACAAAGAGGTCGATACCGATGCTATCTACGGTGTGGTCGACACCCTCTACCATACTATCTTGGAGCGAAAAAATGCCCCGGCAGAGCAAAAGTCATGGACCAAAAAACTGCTTGACGACAAAAAACTCATGCTCAGCAAGATCACTGAAGAGGCGCAGGAAGTCGTCGATGCTATCGACCACGAAAGTGATGAACAGGTCATCTACGAGTCTGCCGACCTGCTCTACCACACTCTCGTAGGACTCGGCTACCGGGACATCTCACCTGATAGAGTCAAACAGGAATTGGCACGACGATTTGGCATGAGTGGCATAGAAGAGAAAGAAAGTAGAAAAAAATCGTAGGGTGCTGTCCCCTGACAGCACCATTTTCATATCTTACAAGCGTTAATCAACACCCTCCGGCACAGCCTGGAGTGTCAGCATTGCCTCCAGCAAAATAGTTACCATCAAAGCTTACTAGTGAGTAGGTACGCTCACGCCCGAGCGCATCTACCAGTCCGTCGATAGAGAGGAATCCAAGCGAATCCGCCCCTATCTTCTCGGCGATCTTATCGACACTATGGCTCGCACTGATCAGCTCTGCCTTGGTAGGTGTATCGATCCCGTAACGGCAGGGGAATTTGATCTCGGGAGCTGCAATACGCATATGCACCTCGGCTGCGCCTGCCTCTTTGAGCATCTTGACGATCTGTCGGGAAGTTGTCCCTCGAACCAGTGAATCATCAATGATAGCAACACGCTTGCCTTCGATAAGATGCTTGATCGGAGAGAGCTTCAGCTTGACCTTGAGATCTCTGATCGCCTGTGTCGGCTCGATGAAGGTACGACCTACATAGTGGTTTCGCACGATCCCCATCTCAAACGGCACACCCAACCCTTCGGCATAGCCGCGTGCTGCCGCCACACCGCTGTCGGGTACAGGGAGTACCAGATCGACATCTGCCGGTGTCTCTTTGGCAAGCTGCTTGCCCATAGCCAGACGTGTCTCATAGACATTCTTGCCGTCGATGATCGAATCGGGTCTGGCAAAATAGATATACTCAAATGCACAGGGGTGATAGTCGGGTTCGAATATCTGCTCAGAGACAGGCTCCTTGCCCTCTTCAAACGTCAACATCTCTCCGGGTCTGACATCACGGATGAACTCCGCACCGACCAGATCGAGTGCACAGGTCTCAGAAGCGACGATCCAGCCGCCATCTTTGAGCTTGCCGAGACTCAGCGGTCTGATACCGTAACGATCACGGATCACAAACATCTTCGAACGGCTCTGTATCGCCAGACAGTATGCCCCCTCAATCTTGGTCAGCATATCTTTGATACGGTCAACCAATGAATCCTTTTGGGATTTGGCGATGAGATGGATGATATTTTCCGTATCCATATCGGTCTGAAATATCGCCCCTTTGTCAATCAGCTCATTGCGTACCTCTTGTTTATTGACAAGGTTGCCGTTGTGTACTACCGAGATCTCTCCGAGTTTGTACTTGGCAAAGACCGGTTGCGCATCCCCCTGCGATTCGCTGCCCGCTGTAGAGTAGCGGTTGTGCCCCACAGCACAGTTACCATCGAGATTTTCCAACGCCTCCTGAGAAAAGACATCAGCGACCATCCCTCTTTTTTTGTAAAGTTTGATCTTTTCACCGTTCGCAGAAGATATCCCTGTCGCTTCCTGTCCTCTATGCTGCATCGCAAAGAGAGAGTAGTAGGCTACCGTAGAAGCCTTTTTTGCACCAAATACACCGACTATTGCACACATTACTTTTCTCCTTGAGAAAAGAGTGAAAAGTGAAGAGTGAAGAGTGAAGAGTGTCGGTTTGCATTGCTTCGCAATGCTACTGTTTCAATAAAAGCGGTGCCCTGGCACTGCATACAACAATTCCTCATTCCTAATTCCTCATTCCTCATTCTATTGTTCCCATTACTCATTTTTTATATTCCAAGACAATCATTAATGCTATAAAAGCCTGCCGGTTGGTCTACCAGCCATTTCGCCGCTCTGATCGCACCCTTGGAGAAGGTCTCTCTGCTGGTTGC
>WFYB01000131.1 GCA_015490315.1 Sulfurovum sp.
AAGATCCCGGACAGATAGGGATGGAGCAGGCGCAAAAGATCGGTGATGATATCAATCCTGAGGGGATTTTGGTCAATGCAAGAGGCTATATCAAACTGCCGCTTATTGGCAAAATAAAGGTATCCGGTCTGACACAGACACAGGCTGCCGACAAGATCGAAAAGGCTTATCGACAGTACTTGACAGAGCCTTCTGTGTATGTCGAGATCATGAACAAACGTATTATTGTACTTGGAGAAGTACACAAGCAGGGGGTGGTTAAGCTAGACAAAGAAAAGATGACCCTTTTTGAGGCACTCGGATTTGCCGGGGGGCTGACAGATGATGCTGTACGCAACAGTGTCATCATCATGTCACACACATCACACAATGGACTTGCGATGCGCAAAGTAGATCTGACCAATTTTGACAAGATGGATTATGCCAGTCTGATGCTTCGCCCCAATGATATTGTCTATGTCAAACCAAACAAATGGAAAGAGTTCAAGGTCAATGCAGGCAACTATACATCACCGTTTGCGACAATCTCCAAGATCGCTTCACCGTTTGTCACACTCAAATATCTTACCAACTAGGCAAAGAGATGACGCTTCGATCCCCGCTCAAGATCTTTTTTGCTGTTGAACGTGCTCTCTTTTTGCGCGAGATGGATATGAAGATCAGTGTAGGAAAGTCGGGGCTCTTCTGGACATTTGTCGAACCTTTTATGCAGGTTTTTGTCTTTATCTCTATCCATGTAGCCATAAGCAAAAATACAGTAAACAGCGGATATGACCATGCTGTCTTTATGGCATCAGGATTTATTGCCTTTAATTTGTTTAAAAATATTCTTAACTCCTCTACGGGTGCATTTACTGCGAACAAAGGACTCTTTGCCTACAAGCAGGTCAAGCCTGTCGACACGCTTCTAGCGCGTGTGCTTGTCAATCTTTTTCTCACTGCTGTTGTCATCATTTTATTTCTCATTGTAGGCTTTTTACTGGGATATACCGATCTTTTACCCAAAAACCCTCTGATGGTTTTTCTAGGTGTTTTATGGCTTGTCATCTTTTCTATCGGTATTGGTCTGCTTGCCGCAGTAGGTAACACCTTCTTTATCAGTGTAGGCAAATTTCTTGGTATCATCTCCTTTGGTCTGCTTATCTTTTCTGCTATCTTTTTCCCTATTGTATCCCTGCCGCCTCTGGCTCAGGATCTGTTGCTCTACAACCCTCTGGTGCACTTCATGGAGATGATACACGGCTACTATCTTCATGGTCTGGATGACCGGTTTGTTGACTACACCTATATGCTCTACTGGACAGTCATACCGCTCTTTCTTGGATTTTGGTTTTACCAAAAGCTTGAAAAAAGGATCATTTCGGAATGATCACTTTGCAAAACGTCACCAAATATTTCACCACCAATGCCGGCAGACGCTACATCCTCAAAGATGTCAGCCTGACCCTGCCTGACGGCAATGTGGGAATCCTCGGACGCAATGGTGCGGGCAAATCAACCCTGATGCGTATGCTTGGACGCATAGAGTTTCCCAATCAGGGCACCATCACCTCACCCGACACCTTCTCCTGGCCGCTTGGTCTTGGAGGTGGTTTTGTATGGAATATGACCGGACGCGCCAACGTCAAATTTGTCTGCAACCTCTATGGTCGAAGCAAAGAGGAGACACGCCGCATCGTCTCCTATGTCCAGGAATTCAGTGAACTGGGTGACTACTTTGATATGCCGATCAAGACCTACTCTTCTGGGATGAAAGGACGGCTTGGGTTTGGGCTGAGTCTGGCATTTGACTTTGACTATATGATCATCGATGAGACACTCTCTGTCGGAGATGCACGATTTAGAAAAAAAGCAAAAGATGCTCTTATGAAAAAGATAGAAAACTGCCATGTGCTTCTTGTCAGCCATGATATGAATACACTCAAAGAGATGTGTGACATCGGTCTTTTGGTACATGAAGGCGAACTGCACTATTATGACACCATAGATGATGCCATCAATCGATACAACGAAATCAACAAACAAGGAAAATAACTTGAAACTCTTTATACGACTGATCTTTATCATACTTTTTATCTCACTTTCACTCTATATCACATCGATCGAAAGCGAACGCTATGAGTCTACAGCTATTACGCTTCTAAAGGATCTGGAGAAAAAACAGAAAATATCTCTAAGTGAAGTGCTCTTGGGACAGGGATCAAGTACTCTACAAGACTCTAAGCTGCTGGAGCTTTATATCCGTTCTTATGAAATGTATGATTATCTTGACCATATCTACCACCTGAGTGCATACTACAGTTCCAAGAGCCTTGATCCTCTCCATAGACTCTATCCTGATACCTTATTCCCCTCTCTACAAAAAAACAAAGCAAATCTTCTGCACAGATATAACGAGGATCTAATCACCGTCTATGATGATCCATCCGGCACGCTGAAGCTCTCTTTTATCCATACAGATCCCCAAAAAGCACAGCAGATCCTCCAAAGTATCATCCAGCATGCAGAAGAGACCATCAACACCTTCGCAAGAGAGAATGCCACAATTGCATTGCAGTTTATCAAAAAGCAGCGCAAAGAGAAGCGCAAGCTCTTTATAGAAGCGATCAAAAAACTCATCGCCTACCAAAACAGACATCATACCATTGATCCAAATGTCGATGTCGAGCGCAAGATCACTATCCTTGGAGAGCTGGAGACTGAGCTGGTTAAAAATGAGGTAGAGTATGCTACCAAACTCAAGACCTTCAACCCCAACAGCCGCGAGGTCAAG
>WFYB01000132.1 GCA_015490315.1 Sulfurovum sp.
GAGGCAGCGGACAGATGGCGAAGATAGGAGAGGTGGCGTTGGCTCATAAAGGAATCCTTTTTTTTGATGAGCTGCCGCACTTCTCCAAGGGTATCCTCGAGGCACTCCGGGAGCCGCTGCAGGATCGCAAAGTGCATATCGCCAGGGTCAATGCCAAAGTGGAGTATGAGGCGGATATCATGTTCGTCGCGGCACAAAACCCATGCCCATGCGGTAACCTGCTCTCCAAGAGCCAAGCGTGTCGCTGCTCCGAAGTGGAGATCAGCCGCTATCGCAACAAACTCTCAGATCCGTTCCTTGACCGTATGGATCTCTTTGTGGTGATGCAGGAGGTCAGCAGCAGCGACAGAGCGGATGTCAGCTCGGAGCAGATGCATCAGGCGGTGCTGAGAGCCTTTGTGATGCAAAAGCAAAGAGGTCAGCAGCATCTCAACGGCAAACTGACCGAAGAGGAGATCGAGCACTATTGTCTGCTGACACCGGATGCTGAAGCGATCCTTGAGAGTGCCGTCACACGCTTCGGGCTTTCGCATAGGAGTATCTCCTCGATCAAAAAAGTCGCCAGAACCATTGCGGATATCAACGGCAATGAAAAGATAGAGAAAAAAGATCTGCTTGAAGCATTGAGTTACAGAAGAAGGAAGTAATATCCTCTGAGCCTTGTGGGCTCAAAAGAGAGTAGGAGGTTTAGGCACCTACGACCAGTTTGGTCACGACAAAACCGCCGACAACCAGCCAGATGAACATACTACCTGCCGTATAGAGCGGTGCGAGTCCCAGCCCCTTGAACTTAGCAAAGATCGTACCCATACCAAGTGCGGTCATCGCCATGGTCAAGAGGAAGGTGTCGATCTGATTGATGATATCGATCGTATGTTTGATCATCGCCGCTGTCGCTTCAGGAGCTGTAGCGGCATAGCTTTGGATGAGTGAATTGAGCCCGGCAACCAGGATGAAATAGACAGCGAACCATGGGATAACGAGTTTTGTCTTGCCACTGTGCTCACCGCCCTCTTTTTTGGCGCTCCATGCAAGATAGAGTCCAAGGACGATCAGCATCGGCGCGATCATGATCACTCTTGTCATCTTGACGATGACGGCAGCATCTGCCATCTCTTTGGGGCTGCCCGGTACAGATGCGGGTACCGCAACGACCTGCGCGACCTCATGGATCGTTCCTCCGACATAGATACCAAACGTTCTTGGATCCATATGGAGGAAGCCGGTAGCATCTTTGATGATCGTCTCATACATCACAGGATAGAGGAACATGGAGATCGTACCAAACAGGACGACCATGGAGACGGCGATGGCGGTTTTGTACTCTTCGGCTTTGAGTACCGGCTCCGTGGCGAGTACTGCGGCTGCACCACAGACCGCTGCACCTGATGCAGTGAGGATAGAGGTGTCTTTTTCCATCTTGAAGATCTTGTATCCGATCCATGAACCGAGGATAAGCGTGGAGCTGAGCATGATCAGCGAAACGAGGAAGCCGTCAAGCCCCACCGCTGCAATCTGCTGAAAGGTGATACGGAAACCGTAGATGACGATCGCAAAACGGAGGATCTTTTTGGCAGTAAATGTAATACCGCTCTGCCATGCTTCAGGGGTTTGGTTGTGCAGGGTATTGGCATAGAAGATACCCATGACGATACCGATGACCAAGGGTGAAAGCCCCAGTGCTTTGACCGGTCCCAGCCCGGCGATGTAGGTTGCCGCTGCCGCGAAGATCGCGACAAAAATGATACCGCTGATGGTACCTTGACGTTTTTCTGGTGAAAATGGCATGTATATCCTTTATTGAGTTCAATATTTTTGATAATGATTTTGGAATTCTACTATAATTCTGATATAATTTCCAATAAATCCAATCAAATAAGATGATCAGTTTAGATAATAAAAGGTTGATATTTTTTCGTCATTCCCTGATTGTCTATACTATCAAATGAAAAGAGTCGGTATGAAATTAACACTGAGACAGATGGAGATTTTCCTAAATGTCGTAGAATCCGGACATTTGACCAACGTAGCCAAAGAGATGGGGCTGAGCCAGTCGGCAGTTTCGATGTCGATCAAGGAGCTTGAGAATATTCTGGGGCGTCCCGTTTTTGACCGTATCAACAAGAAGCTGGTGCTCAACGAAGTGGGCCGTGCCTTTTACAAGGAGATCGATCCAATCTTCAAAAAGCTTTCGGATATCGAGTTTGAATTTAAAAACTCGGAAAACAAAGGGATGATCCGTGTGGGTGCGAGTACGACGATTGTGGATTACTTGATGCCTTCGATCATCTGCAGCTATATGAGTGCCTATCCGGATGTCAAGATCACCCTTAAAGAGGGCAACACCAAAGAGATCGCCCAGATGATCAAAGAGGGGCAGATCGATGTCGGTTTTGTCGAAGGGTTTGTCTCCGGATCGGATATCATCAAAGAGCGTATCGGGATCGATGAACTGGTGGTTGTCACGGCAGACAAGAGCCTCGCCAAGCCTGCCTATATAGATGAACTTGCATCCAAGCGCTGGGTGCTTCGTGAAGAGGGGTCGGGTACGAGAGAGGTCTTTTTGGACTACATCAAAGAGAAGGTGGATGATCTCAATATCTTTTTTGAGCTTGGGCACACCGAATCGATCAAGAGTATCCTGCAAAACCGTGAGTGTCTGACATGTATTTCGAAGATATCGATAGAGAATGAGATCAAAGAGGAGAAGCTCTTTGAGGTACCAGTCAAAAACTTCAAATGCCAGCGCGACTTTCTGATGATCTATCACAAAGACAAGTATCAGAGCACCCTTTTTGAGAAGTTTGTCTATTTTGCCAAAAAGCTGATGACACAGATGATCGAAAACAACTCAGAGCTCTGCCTGCGCGAAACGGTCAAAGAGATTCAAGCTGAAGTGAAAGAGAAATAAAAGCCGATATTACTGTAGTGCAGATTGATACTCCTGCGGGGTGTTGAGGTTGATAAAGGCTTTTTCATCCCGGATCGTTACGGGAAGTGTTTGGGCATCTTTGAGTAGATGTTGGAGTTTGTGGATATCCTGGCGGAGATTTTCACGGGCTTGGGGCAGGATGCTCCTGCGATAAAATCCGCAAAGCGGCTGCACACCTTGAGGACTCTGGGCGATGACGGCATCCCATGAGGCATCTCTGTGGGCATAGAGTCTTTCGATCACATCTACTTCGACAAAGGGGATATCCACCCCGAGTACAAAGATCTCATCACTGCCTAATGTCTCAAATGCGGAGACCAGCGCGACAAGCGGGGAGCTTTGATCGTATCTATCATAGATCACAGGCGCATCAAAAGCAAATTTCTCCTCTTTGCTGCTGAGATAGACCTCTTTGAAGAGTCTGGAGAGCCTCTTGTGCTGATAGGCGGCGAGACTCTCTTCTCCACCAAAGGGCAGCAGCGCTTTATCCCGACCCATGCGCGAGCTTTTGCCTCCGGCGAAGATCACAGCGGGGATATCATACATGCTGCAGCTCCTTTTTGCGTCTTTGGTGGATCAGCAGGGCGGCAAACGCGAGGAGTGTAATGAGCGCCTCGACAAGAAAGAGATAATCGCCGTAGATCAATCCTGACAGAAGTGCACCCACTGAGCCTCCCAGCCCAAAAGCGATCCCGAGGAAAAACTGCTGTGCAAGCTTCTTTTGGCTGTAGAGCGAAAAGACATAGGTGATCGCAGCAGTATGATAGAGGGCAAAGCTGACGGCATGAAGACTCTGCGATGCGAAAGTAAGCGGGATCGAATCGGGGAAGAGAAATAGGATCAGCCAGCGTAGCGCCGTAACCAGTGTAGCAAACTGCAGGATATGCAGCAGATTTCGCTGAAGCAGCGGTGCCTGAAAAAAGAGCATCACGATCTCACAGATCACACCAAAACTCCACATCCACGTCACCATCTCCAGAGGGATGCCATGCTCAGTCTCATAGATCGTAAAAAAGTTGTAAAACCCGCCAAAGCCCACCTGCATCAAAAAGACAGAGAGCCAAAACGCCCAGTATCTACCCAGAGAGAATGCGGCATCATTCTGTGCACTCTCGTGTTTGACGGTGTCATATTTGACGATAGCGGCACCAAAAAGCATCGTTGCAAAGGCGGTAGCGACGAGATAGTAGAGGGTCTCCTGCGGTGTCTGCAGGATCTTGCCCAGCCAAAGTGCGATCCCCATGAAGCCCAGCGATCCCCACAGACGTACTTTGCCGTAGTGGCTCTTGGAGAGTGATGCGAGTGCGATGGTCTCGACATAGGGCAGAGAGATCCCCATCGCCGCCCCAAAAAGCAGGTTGGCAATGAGATAGATCCAGAAGTTCTCGACCGTGACCATGAAGAGCCCGGTTGCCAGAAAGGTCAGTACCAGAGAGATGACATAGACCTTGGGAGTGAGTGCCACATAACTACGGAAGAGAAAAGGGAGCAAAAAGCGCATAAAAGGCGCGGCGGCATAAATGATCCCCACCTCTGAAGCACTATATCCAAGATCGAGAAGCATCTTGGGCATGAAGATGATATAGACACCTACCAGCGCGAAATAGAAGAAGTAGTAGGCGGAGAGCAGCAGGGTTAAACGTTTCATGATTTGACTATCACCGCAGTGGCACTGAGCAGGTCATGCAGTGTCTTGCTGTCTTTACGGAACAACATCATTAGCCAGCCCACAACACTCAGTGCCGAGAGGATGGCGTAGAGGTTTCGAAAGAGGATGATCCCCCATGAGGGCTTGCTGCCGGTGCGTTCATCTATCAGCGTCAGACCATAGGCACGCCACCCCGGTGTCTGCCCGGAGATACCCATAAAGAGTGTCTGCACGATCACTAGCGGTACAAAGATATAGAGCCATCCCATCAGCCGATGCTGCGCAAATATCTGCAGAGAGCCCATGACGATATAGACCACGAAGTACATGATCGGCATCATCAGCATAAAGGTGTCGGTCAGAAATGCCTTCATCTTCAAACGGGCAGGGGCATAGGGGTACTTGAAGTCACTCTGGGCAGGCGATGTGTCGGTCTCTTTTGTATGGGAGGAGAGACCTTTGCCCTGTTTGACATCCCTGAAGCGCCGCTTTGCCATCTATTTGAGCCCCTGCGACATGGTCATGATCGGCAGCATCATCGCTGCGATGATGATCCCTACAAACCCGCCGATAAGCAGCATCATCAGAGGGTTGAGGA
>WFYB01000133.1 GCA_015490315.1 Sulfurovum sp.
ATCATAGGTATCTTTGGTGAGACGCTCGAGTTCGGCACGCTCCTGCGGGGTCCACTCTCTGGTAAACGTACCCGCCTCCTTGTAGGTTCCCTGCTTGACCACTTGGGGCTTGACACCGACCTTACGCATCAACTCTTCGATATTTGCACTCTCCATGATCACCCCTATGGAGCCTACGATGGCACCGGGGTTGGCGATGATCTTTTTGGCATAGATGGAGGCGTAGTAGCTGCCGCTTGCCATGATCCCCTCTGCATAAGCGATGACGGGCTTCTTCTTGGTTAGATCTCTGATCGCATAGGAGATCTCGATAGAGGGCGGCACTGCACCGCCTGGTGAGTTGACACTAAGCAGCACCCCTTTGATACGGGGGTTCTTCGATGCCTCCTCGATCTCTTTGAGTACCGCTTTGGCATCAAAGATGGGACCTGTAAGTTCGATCTCCTGAAGGTTGGCAGGTTTGAGAGGGGCAGCCGATTTTGGCATGAGTACTACCAGTGCGATGAGCAAAAAGAGCATCCCCAGAAAGTGCTGACCGATCCATTTGATGATATCTGATATTTTTTTAAACATACTGCTCTCCTGCGATATAGACACTGCTTGCCTTTTTGGTATGGAGGATACTCCATAGCGCGATCTCTTCATCACTCTGCGGGATATCCGGCAGTGTGAGCAGTGCAAAGTCTGCCGCCTTGCCGACCTTGATCTCCCCTGCATCGAGCTGCAGTGCTCTTGCAGCCTTGATCGTGACAGCATCGATGAGGCTCTGTGCAAGCCGTTTGATCTCAAGATCGTGATGGAGCATCAGTGCCGCACGCATCTCATCAAGCAGACTGAGAGAGTCGTTGGAGCTCAGCCCATCGGTTGCTACTGAGAAGGGCAGCGGCAGGCTCTCTATCTTGAGACGACCTACACCGAGATACCGGTTGGAGCGTGGGCAGTGGGCGATGCTGTGCCCTTTGGATGCGAGATGATCGAGCTCCTCCTTGTTCGCCTGTACCGCGTGGACAAAGAGTGCGGGGTAGTGGTCAAAGGCATGGATGAACTCCTCTACGGTCGTCACTGGAGTAGAGGTGTTGAAGTACTTTTCAAAAAAGGCTTTGAATGTCCCCTCTCTCTTCTCGAGCCACTCACGTTCCGCCTGTGATTCGAGGAAGTGGGTCGTTAGCGGTATCTTGCGTTTTTTCGCTTCCGTGACCGCTTTTTGGAGGATCACCGGATGTACCGAGTAGGGGGCATGGATCGCGACAGCCGGTGTGATCCTGCTGCTTGGTTCAGTCTGGGTAGAGGCTTCGAGGCGTTCGAGCCAGTCATTGTAGAGCATATCGGCATACATCGGATTGGAGCCGATAAGCTCATTGAAAAAGACCACACGCTGCGGCGCGTTCTCGCACACTTCCAGCTCGGTACCGAAGCTCGAGATGGCACCAAACGAGGTGATGCCGCTATTGAGCATTTCATTGATCTCATGCTCCATGACGCTGTTGTCACACTCTTGCAGCAGTTCGTCGCGGTTGGCGATGACTGAGTCGAGCCACGGCATGAATGCCCCGTAGCGAAGTGAAGTACGGTTGGCAGAGAACTCCAGATGCACATGTGTATTGATAAAGCCGGGATAGATCACGGTATAGGGTGCACTCTTGATGCGCTCGGCATCAGGGTACTTGTCAAGGAGCGCCTCAAAAGTGTCGATCTCTTCGATCTTCTCGCCAAAAGCGATCGCACGGTTCTGTAGATAGACACCGCCGCTGTAGATATAGTCTGCTGTGATGATTTTCATTTTTTCTCTTTTTTCTTTATAGTAATGTATAGTTAGGATTAAATGTTTTGGTTACAATAGCATGAATCTCTTTAAGTGTGTTGTGCTGGAGATGGCCTATCTTCTCAACAAACCGCTCATTGGCAAAGTTTTTGATCTGGAAGCAATCAATTGCAGACTTTTTTGTAAGTCCATTCTCTTTGCTTGGGTCAATTTGAAACATCCATGGATAATTGCTATAGGGAGGTTTCCAATCTGTGACAGGGACGATTGTTTTGAGTGGTAGGCGTCCAATGGTATTATGCGAGATAACAACCGCCGGTCTTAGCTTGGAGATTTCGCTTCCGATTTTTGGATGAAATTTGACCATCCAGATATCTCCTTGCAAAATCGCTTCTTCCTCAATATTCATACAGATCACCATTATCAGAAGCAAGCTCTTGACTAAATGTTTGATAGGCTTTGTCTTTGAGTGCAAGGTTCACACCGTTTTGCCATTTGTCTATCTCTTTTTGTTTAATATAGTTTTCGATCGCTTCGTTATAGATCGTTGAAAGAGAAACATGAAGCTCCTCTTTTAGTGATACTGCTTTCTCTTTGAGTTCACGCGGGATATTGAAGGTCACTTTTTCCATTTCACTACCATATGATTGTGCCATACTTATTCTCCTTATCTATTTTATGTATTATAGCATGGCATGATCTTTGTGTCAATCCTGATCCTTTTTGTAATCTTGCTTCAGATTAAATCTATTTCGCTAAAATATTCACCAAATTATGAATTGTAAGGTAGAACATGAAAGTAGTAGTCATTCAAGGTCCAAATCTCAATATGCTCGGTGTCAGAGAGCAGGGTATTTACGGTCAGATGAAATTGGAGGATATCCATGCACAGATGAAAGCCTTTGCGCAGCAGCAAGGACTTGAGATAGAGTTTTTCCAAAGCAACCTGGAGGGTGAGATCGTCGACCGTATCCAGGAGTGTGTTGGGGATGCCGACGGTATCATCATCAACCCGGCAGCCTATACCCACACCTCTGTGGCGATCAGAGATGCGATCGCAGCGGTACAGATCCCGACGATTGAAGTACACCTGAGCAACATCTATGCACGTGAAGAGTTCAGACAGAAGTCCTATATCGCACCGGTATGTGCGGGACAGATTAGTGGCATGGGGCCTTTCGGGTATCATCTGGCAATGGTAGGCATCACACAGATCCTCAATGAACTCAAGATGATGAAAGAGGCACAGCAAAAAGCCCAGCAGCAGGGATAATCGCTCCATAATACTTACGGGCAGCGATGCCCGCCTACAAGGTCACCCATGAACTATATGCTCAAAGATGAAAACGCTATCTATTACGAATGCGGATATAGCTGCGACAATGCACTCTATCTGCGTTTTGGCAAAGAGGCGTACTTTATTACCGACGGACGCTACACTGTGGATGCCAAAGAGCACGTCAGAGATGCAGAGGTACGTATTGCTGCTGATCTCTATGCCGAGGCGGTTAGGTTGATCAAGAAGCATCGGATCAAAAAGATCGTTTTTGATCCCAAAGAGTGGACGGTGTTTGGCTTTGAACGTATCTCATCGGCGGTGAAGTGCCGACTCGTTCCCGAACCGGACTTTTCTCACAAGAAGCGTATCATCAAGAGTGACGAAGAGCTCAAGATCCTTGCCAAAGCGGCAAAGCTCGGGCGCAAAGCCTTCAAGCACCTCGCCAAAGAGATCCGAAGCAAGGGGTTTGGCAAAGATGAGTATGCACTGACCTATATGGCAAAGAGTGTGCTGAGTGACTACGGCAGATACGATCTCAGCTTCGATCCGATTGTTGCGATCAATGCCAATGCAGCCAAGCCGCATGCGACACCGACAGAGACGATCCTGCAGAAAGATGATCTGCTGCTTGTCGATGCGGGGCTGAAGTACAAGCGCTACTGCAGTGACAGGACACGCACGGTGCAGGCAGATAAGTATCTGATGTTTGATACCCATCAGCGTTTCAAACGCAAGAAGATACAAAAAGCGTACGATCTGGTACTCAAAGCACATGACCATGCTATCGCCAAAGCGCGCAGCGGGATGAAAGCCAAAAAGGTCGATGCCCTGACCCGCGACATCATCACTAAAGCGGGATACGGCAAGTACTACGTCCACTCTACCGGACATGGCGTAGGGCTCGACATCCATGAGATGCCCTATATCTCCTCCCGCTCAGAGACACATATAGAGGATGGTATGGTCTATACGATCGAGCCGGGTATCTATATCCCCGGAGAGTTCGGTATCCGTATCGAAGATATGGTCGCGATGGTAGACGGCAGAGCAAAAGTACTATGACAGGGAGCAGGTTTTAGGTAGCAGGTAGTAGGGTGTGTAATCACACACCAAATGAATAAAGCAGGGAAATATGGTAAGAAGAAAACAACTCAGTGATACCCTGACATTGATTTCTACTCCTCATTTTCCCTATAATACAGATAGAAGAAATAGCGGGGCACACAGAGCGCTGCTTGGTATCGGCGGCAATATCGGTGATACGCTCAGGCGTTTTGAACATCTCTTTTGGGTGCTACAGCGCAGCAGGCTGCTTGAGATCATAGAGTGCTCGCCGATATTGAGAAATCCTCCTTTTGGCTATACCGAGCAGGAAGATTTCTACAATGCACTGATCCTTGTAAGTACGAAGCTTCCGCCCAAAGCGCTTTTGCGCTACATTTTGCGTATAGAGAAGCGTTTCGGACGTAAGCGCAGTTTCAAGGATGCACCGCGCACGCTTGATATCGATATGATCTACTATGAGGGTGTCAGGATGGAGACAGAGCGCTTGAGCCTGCCGCATCCAGGACATCTGAGCAGAGTATCGGTGCAGATACCGCTTGGATATATGAGAGAAAAAATAGAAAATACAGGAATGAGATGATCAACGAAACATTTGTAGCAAGCGACCCGAAATCAGCATACGATCAGGCTGTAGAGAAGTACGGCAGTGATGTCAAGCTCGTCTCGGCAAAACAGCTGAAGTATGATGACGGCAAGCTACGCTGCGAGGTGGTCATCGCTGTACCCAAAGCACTCTTCATGGAACGCTCCTTCGGTCTGGCAGAAGAGCTAGGTAGCAGCAAAGAGGAGAGTACGGACGCTGAGGCGGCACTGACAGGTGAGATAGGCGCATTGAAAGCAGAGCTTGAGAGCATGAAGCAGGGGATTAAGGAGGAGATACTCGAGCAGAACGATATCGCTTCAGAGGTCAAAGCGCTCTTTATGAAAAAGGGTATTGCCGAGCCGTGGCTTGATGCACAGCTGGCAAGTCTGATCGGCACAGAGCTGCTTGATGACAAAACGCTGCTGGTCTCCTATCTGCTTGAGGAGATCGATGAAGCACTTAAGCTCAAGGAGGAAGATCTTACTCTCTCCAAAGTGATGATGCTTGTCGGTCCTACAGGTGTGGGCAAGACCACGACCATCGCCAAGCTTGCGGCACGTTATGCCTATCTGCTCGATCAGCCCTACCGGGTCGCGCTGGTCAACCTCGACAGCTACAAGGTCGGTGCGGTCGAACAGCTGGCACACTATGCCCAGATCATGCAGATAGAGCATATCGCCGTCAACGGTGTAGAGGAGTTCATGGGGGCGATGCAGCGGCTGGCAGATTATGATGTGGTTTTGATAGATACTGCCGGGATGTCTCCCTACGATACCCAGAAGTTCATCAAAACCGTGGAGTATGTCAACAGCGATCTGCATCGGGCGATGGAGGTGACGCTGGTACTGCCAGCGACAGTCAAGTATGAAGATATGGAGGATATCCATAAAAACTTCTCTTTTCTGGGTCTTGATTCGCTGATCATCTCCAAGTTTGACGAGACAAAGCATTTTGGTACACTGCTCAATTTCATGCTGCTGTATGATATCCCAATGTCCTATTTCAGTACAGGACAGGAGGTGCCTGACGACCTGATGGTCGCCAGCAAAGAGTACCTGCTCGAACGCTTCATCGGTGATATTCATGAGGGCTAAAGCTGCCGGCATGGAGCTTCGCAGAGATCTCCCGCAGGATGCGGCTGAAGGCAAGGGGAGCTAAAATGCCCAGTACCCAGGCTCTGCGTCTGCAGGAGATGATGAAGAGACAGCAACGCCTCCCTGACTATACGCTTTCACTTTACCCTGTCGAGGTGAAAAAACGTAGTTTTGAGAGACTTGAGAAGGGCGATCTGGTTTTGCTTGAAAGCAAGCGCCTCACACTCTACCTCTGTAGAGACGAGACGATCGATGCTTCATGCAGCGTGATCTCCCAAGACGGTTTGAGGAAGATTGAGGTCACTGACCTCATCAAAAAGCCCGAAAAAAAGAGTGATAGTAAAAAATATAAAATACTCTTTCCAGTGCTGGCACAGTTGCCCGGCCGGAAGATCGAACCCGGAACAGTGATAGATATATCCGATATCGATATCTCGCAGGTCACACTCCTACATGAGGGCAAAAGTATCGCAGCGGGTCATTTGGTCATCTTCGAGGACGAGATCGCCATCATGATCGACAGCTGCCATGACAAAGGTAAAAAATGACAGAGAACAACAACACAACAACAAAGAAAAAAGTACTTGTAGGGATGAGCGGCGGGGTCGACTCGACAGTGACCTCTGTACTACTCCAAAAAGAGGGCTATGAGGTCGAAGGGGTCTATATGAAACTCCACAACAAGCCCGGATACCACGAAGAGAACTGGCGAAAGGTACAGAAAGTCGCTGACTATCTTGGGATCAAAGTACACTTCTATGATCTCAGCGAAGCCTTCAACCAAAACGTCTATGACTATTTTGTACAGAGTTACAAAGATGGCTTGACCCCCAATCCCTGCGTGATGTGTAACCGTACCATCAAGTTTGGCAAGATGATCGAGTTTGCCGACAAAGTGGGGGCAGAGTATGTCGCGACAGGGCACTATATCAAGTGTGACGGTGCGTTTATCTATGCTGCGGACGATCCCAACAAAGATCAGAGCTATTTCCTCTGTGAGGTCAAAAAAGAGGTGCTTCCACGCCTGATCTTTCCACTGGGCAGTTGGAAAAAACCGGATGTCAAAGCCTATGCGGCCAAGATAGAAGTACTCAAAGAGTTTGCCACCCAGCCTGAGAGCAGTGAGATCTGTTTTGTCGAGAACACTTACGATGAGGTGCTTGCCCGCCATATGGATATCGATCAGCCCGGTGAGACGGTCGATACCGAGGGCAATGTGGTGGGTACCCACAAAGGCTATATGCACTACACCATCGGCAAACGCCGGGGCTTTTTCGTCAATGGTGCACACGATCCGCACTTTGTACTGGAGATCAAACCGGAGCAGAACCAGATTGTTGTAGGTACCAAAGAGAAGCTCGAAGCACACGCCTTTGAGGTCAAACAGCTCAATCTCTTCATCGAGGGTGCCCAGAGCCTTGAGTGCAAGGTCAAAGTCCGCTATCGCACCCAGGAAGTCCCCTGCCGTCTAGAGATCGAGGACGACCGTGCCCAAGTCACTCTCAAAGAACCTGTATTTGGTCTCGCCAAGGGGCAGGTAGCGGCGTTTTATGATGAAGATAAGCTTCTTGGGGGTGGGGTGATCTGTTAAGGGGCGAGCAGGTGCAACGTTACTTTTTACACTTCCGATCCCGCCACTCTTGGATCGCGGAGCGTTTCCAGAGCCAGTTGAGCAGCAGGTAGATGAGGTAGGCGACGATGGTGGAGTAGAAGGCGGTGCCGACGTAGAGGGGCAGGACGATGTCGTCCCAGTGGTTTTGGAACCACTCCAT
>WFYB01000134.1 GCA_015490315.1 Sulfurovum sp.
GGTAGCGGGTAGCGAGTTGCTTCGCAACTTTTGTACTCTCATAGTGAGGGTGCTTATCGTGTATAATGCTCTCAGGGGTGAAGTCATAAATACGCTCTAGTGTTTCTATACTCTTTTTGTAATACGCTACAGATCCAATGCTTCCAAGATCTCCGATATGCGGAGAGAGGATCACCTGATCTTCAAAACCGATAGCAACTGTACTTTTTTGGTTGGCACCCATAGCAAGGGTCTGTTTTTGCAGTGAAAACGGCAGTTTGACACTTGCCGGGGCATATCCTCTTGCACGGCGGAGTATCACCTCATGCCCCTCTACTACCATCACGACAGAATCATCACAGCCGTTAACGATCCGGCGGTCATGCTCCAACACATAGTCATAGACTCCCTCCAGTGCTTCCAGTGATGCCATATCGGTGCAGATAGGTTCGTCGGAGAGATTGGCTGAAGTAGCTATAAGCGGTCTACTAAGCTTCTCAAGCAACAGCAGGTGCAGTGGTGTATAAGGCAAAAAGAGTCCGATACGTGAGAGATTTGGTGCTACATTAGTTGCCAACTCTATATTGTCACCCTTTGATTTTAATAAGACTATCGGACGCTCTTTGGATACAAGGAGTACCTCTTCCTCTGCAGAAATCTCTGCCAATCTCCTTGCCATTGCCACATCTCTTACCATCACCGCAAAGGGTTTGGCGGGGCGCTGTTTCCGCTCTCGAAGTCTCCTTACCGCACTCTCATTGGTCGCATCACACATCAGATGATAGCCCCCTACCCCCTTGACTGCGACAATCTTACCCTCCAAGATTAATTCAATAGCTCTATCAATAGCCTCCTTCCCCTCAATTCCTAATTCCTCATTCCTCATTCCTAACTTTATCGTCGGTCCACACTCCCAACACCCAATAGGCTGTGCATGGTAGCGCCTGTCAAGCGGATCGGTATATTCTGCTTCACACGCTTTACACATTTTGAAAAACTTCATTGAAGTATTTTTGCGGTCATAGGGAAGATCATAGATAATGGAGTATCGCACCCCGCAGTGAGTACAGGTGATAAAAGGGTATCCGTAACGTCGATTGGCAGGATCAAAAAGCTCTTTTTCACACTCGGCGCAGATGCTTACATCAGGCGGGATGCGTACCGTTCTCTCTCCCTCTTGATTTGTGGTGACGATCTGGAAATCATCAAAATGCAAGGCTTCACACTCGGCAGTATGGATGGCATCGATAGATGCAAGTGGGGGCAGCTCCTCTTGCAGTGCTTGTAAAAACCGCTCCAACATCTCCGGTGTGGCATTGAGCTCTATCTTGACACCTTGTGTATCGTTGCAGACACTGCCTGTCAGATGGAAGCGTTTGGCAAGGCTATAGACAAAGGGACGAAACCCAACCCCCTGCACGGTACCCTCTATGGTGATTTTATAAGTAGAGGGCTCCATGTACTGCATTCTCCTTGCCGATAGGGAAGTTTTGGTTCATCAGAGGCTTGTACTGTCCTACTGTTCTTTGTATTCTAGCATAGAGTGACTGATTGGCAAAGGTCTCTCCACTCAAAGTAAGCGTACGCGTGCCTACCTTTTCCGAGATCTGCGGTACGATCTCGCCGATATAATCGCCAAATGACTCATAGATACTGTAGCAGAGATAGTTGCTTTCCACATCACCCAGCTGATAGCTCATGATGCTTGAAAGAAATGCATAGTTGTCAAAGCGGTTGTCTTTAACCCGCGTATCGATCTGCAGTCCTCCCTTGCCAAGAAAACTGAGTGCGGCAGCGGATATGCCCTCCAGACTCTCATCCTCGAGTCCAAGCGTGATAGCAGTCACCTTGAAGATATCCATATCCCCTTCAAGGCTGTCGAGTCTCTCCCAAGTTTCGGGATAGTGCTTCTTGTAGTTCTCTACCAGTCTGTCCGATCTCTCTCTGAGGGTACGTATCTTCTCCCAAAGGTTGTCAGACTCAAAAGGTATAGGAGGTACCGCATTGATTACCTCTTTACCGTTGTAGTAGAGAAAGTATAGCTGCCCGTCAAAATGTACCCCGACCGCCTTCTCTCCCAGTTTGCCGTGTTCTGCAAGTACAGAGAGCATCGATGCCCGCCATTGCGGAAAACGCACCTCATTGCTGTGACCGCTCTGAAAAGGCTCATCTTCCAAGACACGTATCTGGCTTGTCCGGGCGGTATCGAAATGCTCCAATGTATCGATGATCGTACGTTCACCCGTCTTGACCGCTGCCAAATGATGCGCCACCGTGACGACATCCTTTGGATTCTCAACATAACAGGGATAGACGATGCGTTCACCGGTCACAAAGTATCTGGTATCTTGATTGATAAAGAGTTTTGTGTCGCGCTGCGGGGTGATAGGCAGATCGAAATCTACCATAAAGTCAGCCTCCTCATTGGCATCACACGCTATGTATGCCACATAATCAAGCCCGCATGTCATCAACTCCTTGGCAAGCAGCATACTCATCCCCTCATCGGCATACTTCACATTGACACTACTGCCAAAGAGTGTTTTGAGCATATCACTCTTTGTAGCGACACGCAAAAACGGTCGTTCGATACTCAAAAGGGCATTGAACTCCTGAGAGATCATCATCAGATGGGTATTGAGTCTGTTGGCATCTGCGATCATTAAGATCGTATTTGAGGGCACCTCCTCCTCTTTGGGCAGAAAGAACTTTCGGTATCCGTGCATCGTTTTGATCAGCACACTCTCGCCTGCAGCTATAGCTCTGGCACTCACTTCAAAAAGCTGTCGGTAGGCTCCTTTGTCATTGGCGGTATGTTCACTCTCTTTGTCCATCATACGCAGCGGTATACCGCAGTCAA
>WFYB01000135.1 GCA_015490315.1 Sulfurovum sp.
GGTAGCGGGTAGCGAGTTGCTTCGCAACTTTTGTACTCTCATAGTGAGGGTGCTTATCGTGTATAATGCTCTCAGGGGTGAAGTCATAAATACGCTCTAGTGTTTCTATACTCTTTTTGTAATACGCTACAGATCCAATGCTTCCAAGATCGCCGATATGCGGAGAGAGGATCACTTGGTTATCAAAGCCGATGGCGACTGTGTTTTTCTGGTTGGCACCCATAGCAAGGGTCTGTTTTTGCAGTGAAAACGGCAGTTTGACGCTTGCCGGGGCATATCCTCTTGCACGGCGGAGTATCACCTCTTGCCCCGATATTACCATCACCACAGAGTCATCACATCCATTAACGATTTCACGGTTATGATCCAAGATATAGTCATAGACCCCTTGCAGTGCTTCCAGCGATGCCAAGTCGGTGCAGATAGGTTCGTCGGAAAGGTTGGCTGATGTAGCGACAAGCGGTCGCTTGAGCTTCTCAAGCAACAGCAGATGCAGCGGGGTATAGGGCAAAAAAAGTCCGATACGTGAGAGATTTGGTACCACCTTAGGCGTTAATTCCTTGTTGGCACTTTTTGATTTTAATAAGACTATTGGACGCTCTGGGGATACAAGCAGTGCCTCTTCCTCTTCAGAAATCTCTGCCAATCCCCTTGCCATTGCCACATCTCTTACCATCACGGCAAAAGGCTTGCTTGGACGCTGTTTTCTTTCTCGAAGCTTTAAAACTGCCGCTTCATTGCTCGCATCACACATCAGGTGATAGCCCCCTACCCCCTTTACTGCAACAATCTTACCCTCCAAAAGAAGTTGCGAAGCAACATCAATTAACTCTTCACTCTTCACTCCTAACGCTTCACTTTTATCTCGAAGAGATAAAGTAGGGCCACACTCCCAACACCCAATAGGCTGTGCATGATAGCGCCTGTCAAGCGGATCGGTATATTCTGCTTCACATACCTTACACATTTTGAAAAACTTCATTGAAGTGTTTTTGCGGTCATAGGGGAGATCGTAGATAATAGAGTATCGCACCCCGCAGTGGGTACAGGTGATAAAAGGGTATCCGTAACGTCGGTTGGCAGGATCAAAAAGCTCTTTTTCACACTCGGTGCAGATACTTACATCAGGCGGGATGCGTACCGTTCTTTCTCCCTCTTGATTTGTGGTGACGATCTGGAAGTCATCGAAGTGTGAGATTTCGCACTTGGCAGTATGGATGGTATCGATAGAGGCAAGTGGGGGCAGCTCCTCTTGTAGTGCTTGTAAAAACTGTTCCAATAGTTCCGGTGTGGCATTGAGCTCTATCTCGACACCCTGCGTACCGTTACAGACGCTGCCTGTCAGATGAAAGCGTTTGGCAAGGCTATAGACAAAAGGACGGAAGCCAACCCCCTGTACGGTACCCTCTATGGTGACTTTATAGGTAGAGGGCTCCATGTGCTGCATTCTCCTTGCCGATAGGGAAGTTTTGGTTCATCAAAGGCTTGTACTGTCCTACTGTTCTTTGTATTCTAGCATAGAGTGACTGATTGGCAAAGGTCTCACCACTCAAAGTAAGCGTACGCGTGCCTACCTTTTCCGAGATCTGCGGTACAATATCACCGATATAATCGCCAAATGACTCATAGATACTGTAGCAAAGATAGTTGCTCTCCACATCACCCAGCTGATAGCTCATAATGCTTGAGAGAAATGCATAGTTGTCAAAACGGTTGTCTTTGACCCGTGTATCGATCTGCAGTCCTCCCTTGCCCAGAAAACTGAGTGCCGCAGCGGATATGCCCTCCAGACCCTCATCCTCAAGTCCAAGCGTGATAGCAGTGACTTTGAAGATATCTATATCCCCTGCAAGACGATCGAGTCTCTCCCAAGTCTCGGGATAGCGCTTCTTGTAGTTCTCTACCAGTCTGTCTGAGCCTTCTCTGAGGGTACGTATCTTCTCCCAAAGGTTGTCAGACTCAAAAGGGATAGGAGGCACCGCATTGATCACCTCTTTGCCGTTGTAATAGAGAAAGTAGAGTTGCCCGTCAAAATGCACCCCGATCGCCTTCTCTCCCAGTTTGCCGTGTTCGGCAAGTACAGAGAGCATCGATGCACGCCACTGCGGAAAGCGCACCTCATTGCTGTGACCGCTCTGAAAAGGCTCATCTTCTAGGACACGTATCTGGCTTGTCTCGACGGTATCGAAATGCTCCAATGTATCGATGATCGTACGTTCACCCGCCTTGACCGCAGCCAAATGGTGTGCCACCGTGACAACTTCCTTTGGATTCTCAACATAACAGGGATAGATGATGCGTTCACCGGTCACAAAGCATCTGGTATCCTGATTGATAAAGAGTTTGGTGTCGCGCTGCGGGGTGATAGGCAGATCGAAATCTACTATAAAGCCAGCCTCCTCATTGGCATCGCACTCTATGTATGCTGCATAATCAAGCCCACATGTCATCAACTCCTTGGCAAGCAGCATACTCATCCCCTCATCAGCATACTTCACATTGACACTGCTGCCAAAAAGTGCCTTAAGACTCTCACTCTTTGTAGCGACACGCAAAAGGGGTCGTTCGATACTCAAAAGGGCATTAAACTCTTGAGGGATCATCATCAGATGTGTATTGAGTCTGTTGGCATCTGCGATCATCAAGATCGCATTTGGGGGTACCTCTCCCTCTTTGGGTAAAAAGAATTTTCGGTATCCGTGCATCGTTTTGATCAGCACACTCTCGCCTGCAGCTATAGCTCTGGCACTCACTTCAAAAAGCTGTCGGTAGGCTCCTTTGTCATTGGCGGTATGTTCACTCTCTTTGTCCATCATACGCAGCGGTATACCGCAGTCAA
>WFYB01000136.1 GCA_015490315.1 Sulfurovum sp.
AGCCCAAATACGGTATCGTTTCTCAAGGGTTAACTGTTTATATTTCATAGTACTTTCCTGATTTTGTGGTGAAAAAAGGATAACCTATGCTCGGTTACCCCTCTCTTTCACGGTACTTTCTCAGAAATTGCACTTATTGGTTGAATTGGCGCAATAATTCACTTTCATATCCTTGTCATAGGATAATTCAAACCAGATCTCAATCGTTCTGTGCTCATGGGGCTTCAAAGTCACATTCATCTCTATTTTCCCATCATTTTTTATACGGTAGTCAACCTTGCTCTCGCTTTTAACTTCAAGTAGTTTGACTTTGATCTCCTCTGTCGTAGATGTCGGGATACGTTCGATGATCTTGAGCTTTTTGATTTTGTCGGATTTGTTGGTCAGGTCGAGTCTGTAACCGTCCTTTTTTCGTACTGTGCCCCCAAAGATACCGCTCTGGCGCTCTTTTTTGACGATCGGGCGTCTACGTATCTTGATATCCGGATCGCTGCGTGTATAGAGCTCATATTTGCCGTGCGCATATTCGCCTATGTCATTTTCGTTGATCACCTTACTGCCCTCTTTGAGCTTCCATCGGTTCTTTTCTATCTGATACTTAGGCGCAAATGCACAGACCTCTACCGCCTGTGTCGTAAGATAAGGATAGACTCGCAGTTCGCAGCTTAGCGGGGCTCTCCACTGGAGGATGCGAATATCGAGAGGCTCACCGGTCGAAGGAAGCGTGAGTTTGTTTACCCTATATACTCTGGCATCCTCATAGCTCGCACTTGCCGCAGCCGGGATTGGCATCGCTTCTGCTGCCATGTTATCCATTGCGATCTCCATCGGTGCCGCTCTCATCTTGCTTTTTTTTCAGCATACGTTTGGGCATAGGAGTATACTTGCTTACGATCCACGGGTTGAAATGCAGCGGATTGAGATAGCTGCGTGCCCTCCGGTAGTAGAACATCGCACGATCTGCATCGATATCTATACCGCTTCTGTTTGTCACCGTAAGAAACTGGGTGACGCTGATCTCTTTGCCTTTACTTATCTCCCCTTCATAATAATTGTCAAAAAAGATATAACCACGGGGGATAGTAAGTATAAGCTCACCCTTGCATGCCCTGCGCAGTGCTTGTGGCTCTCTGGAGGGTGCCTGAGTGGCAAACTGCTGACTCAGCAGCCGAAGTGCGGTATCTGTCTCTTTGGCTTTGCGCTCGAGAAGTGCATGCTCCTCGCCTATGGCCCTGGCAGACTCTATCGCACCGGCGGCATCATAGGCAGTAGGTTTGGGGAGTACTGTCAGTGCTTTGAGTGCATCGGTGTTGTAGCGTATCTTTGCGAGCCTGTCCTCAGTAGCTTTGATCTCCTTGGAGAGTCTGCAAAGGCGCTGCTCATCCGGGCACGCCAGTGTCGGTTCAAGCACTGTTCTGCTTGTATCACAGACTGCTTCCACACCCTGAGTAAAGCCGATGAAGGGTGTCGCGGGTCTGTATCGGTAGAAGCTTTTGTCCTGATAGACATCGAGTGTTGAGGCGTAGGTTAGCGTTCCTGCACACAGCAGCACAGCAAAAGAGCGGAAGATAAGCATCATGCATCCTTTTTCCTGATTTATAAGATGATTATAGCAGATTTTACTCAGGGTTATTTTGTTGATGGAGATAGTCTTGGATCGCTTCGACCTCTTCATCGGTCAGGTAGTAGCTCGGCATGATATGGTGGCTTTTGCTTACAGCGGCGAGCATGGTCTGGAGATTTTCATTACGTATATCTGGTCCTGTGATGCTCTGTGTGCCCTTTTTGTCCCGGTAAGTGACGATCACTCTGCCCTCACCTTTTTTGCCGTGACATTTGGCACAGCTCACACCACGCGGATTTTTGTAGAGCATCTGCCCATACTCGTAATGCGACATGAACTCTTCCTGTGCCGCAAGCAGCATAGGCACAAAAAACCATAGATACTTCACCTGCATTCTCTCCCTATAGTCCTAAACTATTTTCGATATAATACCCTAAAAATTATCAAGGTTGGTACCCATGCAACTGATCGACGGCAAATCTCTCGCTGCCAAAGTACAGCAGAATGTAGCAGAGGAAGTAGAACAGCTCAAACAGGAGAAAAATATCGTTCCGGGTCTGGCAGTGATCCTTGTGGGTGATGATCCCGCCAGCCACGCCTATGTCAAGATGAAAGCCAAAGCCTGTGAAAAGGTCGGCTTCTACTCCATCACACACAATATGCCCGATACCATCAGTCAGGACGAGATCATCGAGATCATCGAGATGATGAACAACAACCCACATATCGACGGTATCCTCGTACAGCTGCCACTGCCCAAGCATATCGATACCGACAAGATCCTCGAAGTGATCGATCCGCGTAAAGATGTGGATGGCTTCCACCCCTACAATGTCGGCAGACTCGTCACCAAACTCGACAGCTTTGTCGCCTGCACACCGCTGGGCGTGATGAAGATGTTCGAAGCGTACGATATCGACCTCAAAGGCAAAGATGTCTGTGTCGTGGGTGCGAGCAATATCGTTGGCAAACCGATGGCATCGCTGCTGCTCAATGCCGATGCGACCGTCACCGTCACCCATATCCATACCAAAGATCTATCTGCACATACCTCCAAAGCGGATATAATCGTCGTGGGTGTTGGTGTACCCGGACTCATCAAAGCCGATATGGTCAAGGAGGGGGCGATCGTGATCGATATCGGGATCAACAAGCTCGATGACGGCAGACTGGTCGGCGATGTCGCTTTTGACGAAGTAGCGCCCAAGTGCTCCTATATCACCCCGGTTCCCGGAGGGGTCGGTCCTATGACGATCGCCATGCTGCTCTCCAACACACTCAAATCCGCAAAACAAAGGGCATAAGTGAAAAATTTCTTTTCAAAACTCTACCGATTTTCCAGTTCATGGACAGGTACGATCATCATCGTGCTTGCCCTTATCTTCTTTGTAGCACAGTCTTTTGTCATCCCCTCTGGATCAATGAAGCGTACCCTGCTGATCGGAGACTTTCTCTTTGCCAAGAAGTTCTCCTACGGTATCCCTACACCGACACTGCCGTGGCTTGAGCTGCCGCTATTGCCGGACTTTAACCACAACGGGCACCTCATAGAGGGACCGCGTCCCAAGCGTGAGGATATCGTCATCTTCCGCTATCCCAAAAACTACAAGATACACTATGTCAAACGTTGTGTCGCTGTGGGCGGGGATGAGATCCTCTATGCCGACAAGAAACTGCTGATCCATTTCCACGAGGGTGATGCGTACATCAAGGCACACTACCCCGCAGCCAAGATCAAGAAGCTCCGTGGAAAACTCTGGGTAGAGAACCCCTATAAAGAGAAGTATCCGGGTATCCAGTATGCACCCGAAGGCGAACCGATCTTCAATATCCTGCTGAAGTACTATGCCTACAACAAAAAGATCGATGTGGTGCCGGTCTATGTCGAAGGGCTCGATGCACCGGTCTATAAGATGGGCTCTGAAGTGATCAACGCACTCTATGCCAAAGTCGACAAAGACCACTACTATATGATCGGTGACAACAGGGACAACTCCAACGATAGCCGCTTCTGGGGATCGGTACCCTACTCGCTGATCGTCGGCAAACCGTGGCTGATCTACATGAGCATCGAACATCGCTCCTATGACCGTGTACGCAACGGAGACAAATTTGGCAACGGCAGAGACCGTCAGAGCCTCAAACGCGTCTGCGGCGATATCCCTATCGACTCACCAGAGTGTAAGAAGCTTTGGGACAAACAGCGCTTTACAGTACGCTGGGGACGTGTAGGTCGCCTGATCGATACACTACAGCATGAAGAGCCTATAGAATAATAATCTAATAGAATCTAATAGATAAGGAAAAGTGATGGCAAAGAAATTTTATATTGCGACAGACCATGCAGGCTATGCACTCAAAGCATTTGTCAAAGATGTGGTCACGACACTTGGACATGAGATCGTCGATCTCGGGCCAGACTCAGCAGATCGTGTAGACTACCCCGACTATGCACGCAAATGTGCTGAGGCAGTGCTGGCTGATGAGGGAAGCTTCGGTATCCTCATTTGCGGTACGGGGATTGGTATCTCCATCGCTGCCAACAAGATACAGGGTATTCGTGCAGCCCTCTGCCACGACCACTACACCGCCAAGCTGACTCGTCTGCACAACGATGCCAATATTTTATGTTTTGGTGAACGCGTGGTAGGCAAAGGGGTGATCATCGATATGATCGAAGCCTTCGCAGAGACCGAGTTTGAGGGCGGCAGACACGCTGGACGTGTCGCCAAGATCGAAGCGGGCTGTTCGTTTGGGTCAAATCTTGGCTAAGGAGATGATATGACACTCACCCCTGAAGAGAAGAGCATACTCGAGGCAAGTATCCGTGACATCCCGGACTTCCCCAAGCCCGGTATCGTCTTCAAAGACATCACCACCCTGCTCAACAATCCGCATGCCTACAAAACACTGATGGATCACCTCACATCCCGATACAAAAGCTACGAGCTTGACTATATCGCAGGGATCGATGCGAGAGGCTTTATCTTTGGGGCGGCACTGGCTGACAGACTGGGGATCGGCTTCGTACCGGTACGCAAAAAAGGCAAACTCCCCTACACCACGGTCTCAGAGAAATATGCTCTGGAGTACGGTGTCGATGAAGTGGAGATACATATCGATGCATTCGGTGACAACGGCAAATGTAACGGCTCCCCTGCCAAAGTCCTGCTCATCGACGACCTCATCGCCACAGGCGGCACCGCCAAAGCCGCCGCCAATCTCATCAACAAAGTCGGCGCAGAGTGTGTGGAAGCCTGCTTCATCTTAGAGCTGACATTCCTGCATGGACGTGAGAATATCGATGCGCCGGTCTATTCGGTATTGCAGGTAGATTAGCATTTCTGCGGTATAATCTACCCAACGATTTACAAAAGAGAATATGATGGATTTACATAAAGCAATATATATACCAAAACCAAGCCCTTTCGACCCCGATGATCTCGGGCACTTTGGCAAATTTGGCGGGCGATTTGTGCCTGAGACACTCATGCCAGCCCTTGAACAGCTGCGTCAAGACTATGAAGCGGTACGTTTCGATGCGGACTTTTGGGCAGAGGTGGACTACTACTACAAGCACTATGTCGGTCGCCCTTCTGCACTCTATTATGCTGCAAATATCTCTAATGAGATCGGTGCCAAGGTCTATCTCAAACGTGAAGATCTCAACCACACAGGTGCACACAAGATCAACCACTGCGTCGCACAAGCCGTACTGGCAAAACGTCTTGGCAAGAAGAAGATCATCGCTGAGACCGGAGCGGGACAGCATGGGGTCGCGACCGCAACGGTGGCAGCGCTCTTTGGGCTGGAGTGTGAGGTATTCATGGGTGCCAAAGATGTGGCACGCCAGGAGCTCAATGTCTTCCGTATGAAACTACTCGGTGCCAAGGTACACGCCGTCCAGAGCGGTTCCAAAACCCTCAAAGATGCGATGAATGATGCTATCCGTCACTGGGTTACCCATGCGCGTGATACCTACTACCTCATAGGCACCGTCGCAGGTCCGCACCCCTACCCTATGATGGTGCGCGACATCCAGAGCATCATCGGCTGGGAAGCCAAAGCACAGTTGCAAGAGGTGGAAGGCAGATTGCCTGATAAAGTCATCGCCTGTATCGGCGGCGGCTCAAACGCACTGGGGGTTTTCAACCACTTTCTTGAAGAAAAGAGTGTCGAGTGTATCGGCATCGAAGCAGGCGGTGAAGGGCTTGATGGCAAACACGGCTGCTCGCTGGAGAAAGGCAGCCCGGGCGTACTGCACGGACAGCTAAGCTACCTGCTGCAAGATGAAGACGGGCAGGTACAGGAAGCCCACTCCATCTCCGCAGGTTTGGACTACCCCGGTATCGGCCCGGAGCATGCCTATCTCAAAGATGAGGGCATCGCTTCTTACAACCACATCACAGACGATGAAGCACTTGATGCCTTCGTATGGCTAAGCCAAAAAGAGGGCATCATCCCTGCATTTGAGAGCTCGCACGCTGTTGCCTACCTCAAAAAGATGAACCCTGAAGAGATCAAAGACAAACTGATCCTCGTCAACCTCTCCGGACGCGGTGACAAAGATATGATGCAGGCGAAGGATATCTTAGCAGAGCAGTTTGCGTAGCTTATTACTCAAGCTACGTCAAATATACATAATTTTCTCTCACGAATTAATAACAAAAAAAGATGATAAGAATAGTAGATGAATTAAATGGATATCTGTACTCATTAAGACGACTTGCCAAAGATAACTGTGATTATTGGGCAACACATATTAAAGTCAAAAACGAAGGCAATGTTGAGCAGGCAATACATCAACACTTTGCAAAATCTCATATCAAAACCGAGGTTACGGGTATTAAAAAAGTTGATTATGCTACTATAAAAAAACTTTTTAGTAAATTCATTATAGAGCAATTGACAACAAATACTGAAGATCAAGTATATATGCTTATTTGGGATATTGTTGAATACTATGGAATAGCATCTACAGCAGTAAATCCAAAGGGTCCATTTAATCCCTTAGTTAGCGAAGGAGCACTAAAAATAACCGTAAAACAAGAAGATGTCTTCCATAAGGAGTTGGCATATTTTTTAGTACAAATTGAAAATCAAGCAATTTTAACAGGTTTTGGCATTCGTGCTTAACCTTGTTAGCACACTCTGTGTGGCAACTATGCTAAGTATTGACAATAAAACAAGTCCAGAATTCTTGATTGGCTAATGCCTATATGCTATAATCTACAATAAAAGAGAGGAGTTGACCATGCTGCAGCAAAATAAAATCTTGTCAACTTTGAAAGAGTATAAAAAGAAGTATGCCAAGCAGTATGGCATAGAGGAGATAGGTCTTTTTGGCTCTTATGCCAGGGGAGAAGCCAAAGAAGAGAGTGATGTGGATGTTTTTTTAAAACTCAAACACTCAAACCTCTTTTTACTTTCACGTATACGCATCGAACTTGAAGATATACTCGGCAAACATACCGATGTAGTGCAGTTACGAGAGAGAATGAATCAAGCACTAAAAAAACATATAGAAGAAGAGGCTATAAGTGCCTAATACCATTTTGGTAAAAGAGATCCTATCTCAAATAGATACTGCCATCGAGACAATAAAATTCAGATTTAAACCTGTCACAAGTATTGATTATTTTTTGGACACACCTGCCGGGGAAGAGAAACTTGACAGTATATGTATGCTCTTCATAGCCATAGGCGAAAGTCTCAAGAAAATAGACAAGCTAACCGATGGAAAATTGCTTAGCCGATATGACACAATTGATTGGAAATCTATTAAGGGCATGAGGGATATACTCTCGCACCACTATTTTGATATGAATGCAGAGGCTATCTATAACGTCTGCAATGATGAACTGAATGATTTGCATATCGTTATCCAAAAAATGTTGAATGAAATTGAGTGATATACGCACTATTCATAACTCAGGACATAAAAACAAACCCTTTACCTTTCTTTGCTATACTTTGCCTTAAATAATGATGGCAGAATATAACAGAGCAATTCCAATCATCATCTATACCAAAAAGGATTAATATGAATATAGAACTCACCCCGTTGTCAATGGCAGATATAGATGCCGATATCGAACTGATCATCGTCGTGGACAAAGATACAGACCACCGATTTGTCAAGGACAAGAAGCTTCTCAAAAAAGCTGCTTTTGGTGCCGCGCAGGATGAGGTCTGCCTGCTTGTAAGCAAAAAACACATCTATGTCGGTGCGGATTCACTTACAGGTGTAGATATCCGCTCTGCTGCCGCGAATGCCGTACGTGCGCTCAAAGGCAAGAAGTACAAATCTCTCAAAGTTGCTACCTATCTCAACAAAGGATGCACCTACACACTGCGTGCTATGGTCGAGGGGATCATACTTGGAGGCTACAGCTTTGAGAAGTACAAGAGCAAACCGACAAAACAGAGACTCAAACATATCACAATATCCCTTGACGAGTACAACAAACAGCCGATGGATATCGACAAAGCTGCTTTGCAGGTACACAAAGCACAGATCATCGCCGATGCAACCAACTTCACCCGTGATATCGTCAATACCACACCAGATGACTGCTATCCGGCAGTGATGGCAGATATCGCTAAGCATCTTGCCGAAGAGTCCGGACTCAAGTGCAAAGTACTCAAACCCAAAGAGATCAAAAAAGAGAAGATGGGTGCCCTGCTTGCTGTCGCGCGTGCCAGCCGCCATACACCACGGGTCATCCACCTCTCACACACTCCCAAAAACCCCAAAGCGGTCATCTCACTTATTGGCAAGGGACTTACCTACGACTCGGGCGGGCTTAGCCTCAAACCGGCAGACTACATGGTCACGATGAAGTCTGACAAGAGCGGCGGCTCTGCGGTCATGGGCATCATGAAAGCGATCGCTGAGCTTGATCTGCCTATCGAAGTACACGGCTTTATCGGTGCGGTGGAAAATATGATCGGGGGAGATGCATACAAACCAGACGATGTCCTCGTCGCCAAAAACGGCAAGACCATCGAGGTACGCAACACCGATGCAGAGGGTCGTCTCGTGCTCGCTGATGTCCTCTGCTATGCACAGCAGGAGGTCAAAGCAGACTACATCTTAGACTTCGCAACCCTTACGGGTGCCTGTGTGGTAGGTGTGGGACACTACACCTCCGGTGTTATGGGCAACAGCGAAGCAATGAAAAAGAGAGTCGTCCAAGAGGCACTCAACGCCGGAGAGCTGGCAACAGCACTTGATTTCAACCGTCACCTCAAAAAAACACTCAAATCAGAGATCGCCGATATCTGCAACATCTCCAACACACGCTACGGCGGAGCGATCACTGCGGGACAGTTCCTCTCTGAGTTTATCGATGAGGATCATGCCGACAAGTGGGCACATGTCGATATCGCCGGTCCTGCCTTTGTCGAGCACACATGGGCGGAAAATCCGCACGGTGCATCAGGTGTGGGGGTAAGAATGACCGTCAAACTTCTCGAAAAGATCGCCGAAAATTCGGCACATTAGCAAGGAGTATTTGTGAAGGGATATAGTTTCTTATTACTATCGACTATGCTACTTTTATGCCTGAGTGGCTGTGCTGAACGAAACCAGGCACTAAATATGTCCAATATACCGGCAGCACACCACATAGAAGATGCTGACATTTTTGTAGAATCCTCAAGTAAATCTCAAAATTTCCAAGGCGGCACTGATGCACAAGATCTTGATCTTGCCATGATACGTCTGGGAGAAGACAATAAAACTGAGCGTCTGGTCTTAGACAGCTATAAACAAAACAGTGCCACACAAACGCCAAGTATCAAAGCCAAACGATCAGGGAAATATCAAATAAGCTATACACCTTCCCAGCAGCGTATTTTAGCGACTCTACATGGATATCGTGCACTTTCCGCCTTAGGGAGCAGTGGTACAAAACAGTTTCCTTCAAGCAGATACATTAAAGAGGTCACACTTTTGAAGCAAACTGCCCCACAAAGCTATACTGTTAGCGTAATATTAAAGGAAGATGCCGCTATCAATATCTTCGAACTTCAGGATCCTGCACGTATCGTCATAGACATCAAAGAAGCATTTGCTCATGTGAGTAAGTAAACTATGAAACATCAACATCTTTTTCTGCTGTACCTTTTATTTCTTTTGACTGGCTGTGACCCTAGGGGACTCTCACTCACTCCTGCCCCAGTAAATAGTACCATAACAATAACAAAAAACAATCTGTCACCAACAGCTAAAGAGAAGAGTGCAGAAGAGGCTGAAGCACTTCCGGACACTAAAAAACTCCTACTCGATAAAAACGTCTCATCTCCATTAGAGCAAAAAGCAAAGAAGAAACAGAAAAAAAATTTAGAAGATTTTGTAAAAGAGATCCCTAAAACAATCAAAAAAATTCCTGTTATCAATGAAATACCCAAAGTAATTCCTGCTGCCAAAGAGATACCAATTGTCAATAAAATTGCAGACTACCTTTCTAAGCGACCAGGCAAACGATACAAAAGACTAGGTAAATATGCTGCGTCAATCAAACATGAGAATGCTGACAAACCAAAACCTAAAAAAGATGAAACTATCTCAAAACTTTTTGACTACTCCCAGCATTTCAGTGGCGGGTTACATTACGATGAAACAGTTATATTAAAGAAGGTTGAGATTAGCAAGGGAAAAGATGGACATACTTATCTCAAACTTATATTGCCAAAGATCACTCCTTATACAGTCGACTATGATCCAAAACATAAACAAATTGTCGTTATGCTCAGCGAATCTATAGCAGAAAGAAACAATCAAAAACTCTACCCGCCAAATAATGGGCTCATCCAAACAAGCAGGATTGAAACCTCACAACGAGGTACCCTTCTTCTTTTTCAGTTGACACAAGATGGCAAAATAAATGTACTTGAATCTTACGCTCCTACCTACATTATGATTGATATCACACCAATGTACCCCCTCTTTATGGGTACACCTGCACAACAGTAAAAGAGAGTTGGGATAAATCCCTCTTTCACACAAATTTCGCTAAAATTGCGACAACACTTACCAAAGGAATAGCATGGGACTTGGCATCGGACTTGTCGGACTACCAAATGTTGGAAAATCAACTACTTTTAACGCATTGACAAAGGCACAGAACGCAGAGAGTGCGAACTACCCTTTCTGTACCATCGAACCAAACAAAGCGGTCGTACCTGTACCGGACAAGCGTCTCGATGAGCTTGCCAAGATCGTCAACCCCGAACGCATACAGCACTCCACACTCGACTTTGTCGACATTGCAGGACTTGTCAAGGGCGCGAGCAAAGGTGAAGGACTGGGCAATAAATTCCTCAGCAACATTCGTGAGACCGAGGTGATCCTACAGATCGTCAGATGTTTTGAAGATGAGAACATCACCCATGTTGAGGGCAGCATCGATCCAGTACGTGACATAGAGATCATCGAAACCGAACTGCTGCTTGCAGATATGGACGCGCTTGAGAAACGCATTGCCACTATGCAAAAAAAGGCAAAAGGCAATGACCGTGAAGCCAAACTACAGTTGCCTGTTGCCCAGGCACTACTAAAACACCTTGAAGAGGGGCAGCCCGCTTCAACATTCCCTGACAGAGAGAATGAAGGATTCATCACCCTGCTTAGAGACCTCAGGCTGCTTAGCAACAAAGAGATCATCTACGGTGCCAATGTTGATGAGGAGGGTCTTGCAGAAGACAACGACTATGTGAAGGCTCTCAAAGCCTATGCGGCTGAGCGCAACCGTGAAGTGATCAAACTCTGTGCCAAAGTCGAAGAGGAGATGGTTGACTTCGATGAAGAGGAGAAAATGGAGATGCTGGAGTCTCTGGGTGTAGAAGAGTCAGGACTGGAACAGATCATCCGCAAAGGCTTTGAAAAGCTTGGACTTATGAGCTACTTCACTGCCGGGGTCAAAGAAGTACGCGCATGGACAATCCGACGCGGCACGACCGCCCCAAAAGCTGCAGCGGTCATCCACAACGATTTTGAAAAGGGCTTCATCCGCGCAGAGGTCATCAGCTATGAGGATTTCATCGCACATGGTGGTGAACAGGGAGCCAAAGAGGCAGGCAAGATGCGTCTTGAGGGTAAGGATTATATTGTCCAGGACGGTGATGTGATGCACTTCAGGTTCAATGTCTAAAGATGACTATACCAAAGGAGCGATAGATGAAAAAGCTTTTCATTTCTATATTGGCAGTGTTGGCACTTGTCGGCTGTGACAACAAGCGTGGTACGTTTCTCGAAACGGTACAGAGCCAGAATGACCACAAAACTACAGTCAGCAAACTTATCAAGCTGATCAAAGATGAGAACCTCACCTACTTCGAGACCATCGATCATCAGGCAAATGCCCGCAAAGTGGGTATGGATCTCAAACCAGAAAGTGTCGTAGTATTTGGCAATCCACGCATGGGTACAGTACTGATGAACTGTAACCCCTCTATGGGACTGGAACTGCCGCTCAAGATCCTCGTAAGTACCAACTATGAAGGGATCACGACTTTGACCTACACCAATCCGGAGTACTGGTCACTCAAGCACAATATCAAGGATAAAAACTGCCTCAATATCCTGATCAAAGCCAAAGGGGCACTCAAAGAGCTCTCACAAAAGGCAGCGCAAAAATGATCGTCAGTACCAATGATGTGCTCTACCGTATCAAAAAGGCACTCTCGCTCAGCGATGAGGAGATGCTCAAGATCTATGCACTTGAAGAGTACCCGATGACACCCGAACATTTTGAAGCGATGCTCAAGCGCCGTCTCTCAAAAGGCTTTGAGCTCTGTTCCTATGAAGAGCTGGGCGTATTTCTCGATGGATTGATCACACTCAAACGCGGCCCCAGCCCTAAAAAACCTGCAGATGACGAAGCTGTTGAGCTCACCAACAATCTCATCCTCAAAAAGCTCCGTATCGCTCTGGAGCTCAAAGAGCCTGAAACGGAGATCATCTTTGGGCTCGGTGATGCCCAGCTTAGCAAGCAGGAACTCAAATCGCTCTTTCGCAAAGAGGATCACAAAAACTTCAAACCCTGCAGTGATGCCCTGCTTATGGCATTTCTCGAAGGTCTTGACGAGTTTTACTACACCTGTCCCGAGATATAACTCCCAAGACTGGTAACTTCTAAAGATCTATATCCAGGGAGATCGGGCAGTGGTCACTTCCCATGATCTCATCGAGAATATCTGCATCGATGATCTTCTCTTTGAGATCTTCTGAGACAAAGAAGTAATCTATCCTCCAGCCCACATTCCTCTCTCGCGCACGGGTACGCATAGACCACCAGCTGTATCGATCGGGCTCACCACCATGGACATATCGGAAAGTATCGACATAGCCTGCCTCTATCACTTTGTCGATCCATGCACGCTCTACAGGCAAGAATCCTGAGATATCTTCATTCTCTTTGGGACGAGCAAGGTCGATCTCCCGATGAGCGGTATTGACATCACCACAGAAGATGATAGACATCCCCTTCTTCCTCAACCCCTCTATATGCGCCAAAAAACGGTCATAGAATGCCAGCTTGTATTCCAACCGCTCCTCTGATCGCTTGCCGTTAGGGAAATAGACATTGAAAAATGCGATATTGTCCCAATGCATCTCATTGATCCGCCCCTCTTTGAGCACATCGACCTCATAGCAGGGACTTGTATAGTCAGGATCGATGTCTGTGTAGAGTGCTACCCCCGATTGCCCCTTTTTATGAGAAGAGCTGACAAGGAGATGTTTGTAGCGGTGTGCAAACATCCCATCAGGGATCTGATCCTCTTCGGCTTTGATCTCCTGCAGACTGAGAATATCGGGTGTGAGATCATCGACCCATTTGAGCGCCTCTTTTTTTGCCACGGCACGTATACCGTTGACATTCCATGAGATAAACTTTCTTTTTGCCATAGTGTCAATCCTAAAGTGTTGAATAGATTTGAAATATTTTGTTACAATCATACCCAAAAATATAATGATAAAAAAGGTTGACTATGGCTCAAGAAGACAAAGAACGATGGGACGCAAAACATGCCGAGGATCAGATGCCGCATACACCGATAGAACTGGTCACCCGATATGCCTCTCTGGCACCGGGCAAAAAAGCACTCGATATTGCCTGCGGTAATGGCCGTCACAGCAGATATCTGGCTTCACAGGGCTTTGAGGTCGATGCACTCGATATCTCTTCGGTAGCGATAGCCTCCTTGCAGGGCATAGAGGGGATCCATGCCAAAGAGGTCGACTTTGACACCTATACCCTCCCTCCGTCCCATTATGACCTGATCGTAGATACCTACTTTCTCAACCGCCGTCTCTTTCCTCAGATCATTGATGCGCTCAAACCAAACGGCATCTTTATCATGGAGACATTCTTGCACCATCCGGATAATGAACGTGAACCCTCCAACCCTGCATTCAGGCTCAATGAAGGAGAACTTGAGGCAGCGTTTGACGACCGCTGCGAACTACTGCATATCACAGAGTACTGGGACAAAGATTATCAGGGATATAAAACGATGAAGACGCAGATGGTCGCACGCAAAAAGAGCGGGGGAATGACGGATGAGGATTTTTGGGCGTGAGCCCAAACTTGATTGACGATCCATCTTTTTTAGATGGATTTAAAAAGTTACTTTAAAGTAACTCCTATGTTGTTTAGTTGACGACCATCACCTTCGTACCTTTTCTCACTTTGGCAAAGATCGTTTTGGCTACTTGGGGGGGGAGGCGTACACAACCGTTGCTGCCGGGGTGGCGTTTGATATACCTGCTGGCATGCATACCTATACCGCCGCTGGTCAGACGCATCCAGTGGTGCATCACATGCCCTACATATTTGGCTTTGGGACCACGGTATTTTCTTCTGTCTCCGTGATAGACCTTCTTGCCGTTTCTGTACATCTCACCAAATATCGTAGAACGTTTTGCAGCGACTTTCTCTCTGATCCTGTAGGTACCAAGCGGTGTATGTTTATCACGGTAGGTTTTCGTATTTGGCTCGAACTTCCGTTTTGCACCTGTCGTACAGGGTGCACAGAGTGCCACTTTGCCGTTGACCAGCAGCTTGACCCTTTGTTCGCTGACATCAATCTTGACGACAGTATTTCTCCCATTCGCCTTTTTCAACAGACGCTTGTCCTGAAAGACCTGGTAGCTTCTGCGAAGATTGACCTTGCGTTTAAACTCTGCGTAGGTTGCGTAGCCTTTGGAGCGTTTCTTGGTCATCAGTGCGACATGCTTGACCTGCTTGTCTTTTGGGAATTTGATCTTGCGAGAGATCTGGTCGAGTTTGACTTTGGTACGTCTGCCTACCACACCATCGGCTGGAGAGAGATGGTATGCCTTTTGGAAAGCGATCACCGCTTTTTTGGTCTCTTCTCCCCATTTGCCATCCTCTTTAATGTGTATATTGAGTTTTTTGTCTCTGTTGAGGGCTATTTGCAGGTTTCTAATTGCACGGAAATCGTTGCTGCACTTTTGAGAAAAGGCTTTGTCACAAATGTCAAGCTGTTTGATAAAATAGTTTTTGGCATGCAGGAAAGAAAAAAGCATAAGAGTAGTAAGGATGATTCTAATCACGTCTGTCGGTCTCCATTGTTGATGATATTTCATGCATTTTAGCAGATTAAATTGAAGTGAATATTAAAAAATATTTAGTTGAAGCTTAATCTTGAGCTATACTATAGCAGGGTCTGCTTGAGCTGATCGACCGATTTGATCGCATTTTGATGCTCAGAAAAGCCCCAGTCTACCATCATATAGTCCATCCCCGCTTTCTGTGCGGCAAGCTGGTCTCTCGGCCCGTCACCGATAAAAACCGCGCGTCCTTTGGGCACCTTAACTTCATCGAGTACTTTGTAGAGCATGTCCGGTTCCGGTTTGCCCTGTGGTACATCATCATAGCATGCCACCGCATCAAAGTGGTCATGTATATCGAGATGTTTGAGGGATTCCATCGTCGAATTACGATAAGCATTGGTCGCAAGCCCCAGAGCTTTGCCTTCTGACTTGAGCGCATCGAGCAGCGACTTGACACCGTCATAAAGTACCAGCTCCTTACCGTGATTCTCAGTATAGTACTCGGTAAAGAGTTTCTCATGGAGAGGTTCAAAACCTCTGGCATTGTAAAATGTACGTGCCGGATCGATCGTATGGTCATTGACCTTTTTGAGGATCTCCTCAGGTTCCATCGGAGGCAGTCCCAGATGCTTTCTGACATGATTAATAGCATTGGCTATGGTCAACGAGGAGTTGACCAGTGTACCGTCCATATCGAAGATGACAAGCGCTTTATCTTTCATCCTTACTTTCTCAGCTTTTTATCGTTTCCACGGCTAAATTTGATGTAAAGAGAGAGACTTAAGAGCAAAAATGAGACCCCTACGATCAGATAGACCGCAAACTCTATCTTGCTTGGATCGATCAGCGCGGATTTAAATACCAGCATCAGTGCCTCAATGGAGAGTGCGATAATGATCGATCCAAGGAATTTGACCATGGTTTGATGCGTTTCATCCGTACTCTCCCGCTTCCTATCTTTGTTTCCCAACACCTCCTCTTCGAAGATCGCCTTGACAAGGTCTATAATCGCCAAAGAGAGGGTCAGCAGGATAGTTGATTTGAAAACTTCGTTGATATCGATCTTGTTGAAATCTATACCAAAGTGTAAAAAGCCGAAAACACCTTTTAGGAACAAAAGCAATGCTACACCGAACAGGGCTAAACTAAATGCTGCGTAAGAAATCTTACTCGCCAATCCAAAATGGGAATCAACTGATGTCGGATGTACCATTCGTAAGAGATCTTTCAGTGCGATATCGACAGCCACAATAAAAAGCAGATTATCATTGTTGTCATAGACTGGAAAAGAGGCAGTAACCACGAGCTGGTTCGTGATCAGGGATGGATATGGGTCAGTCAATGTACAACGATGTTCTCTGACAGTACGATAGTAATAGGCTCTGTCACTTCGGTCATCACCAATGCCCTTGCCTTTTGCATCCTTGTTCTTGGTAATATTAGGAACGATCTGAATACCGTTTGCATCGATAACATAGATCGCTTCTGCCTTTGGCAATACCTCCTGGAGGTTTTCAAGTCTATGCAGGAGTTGTTCGATGTTTCCCTCTTGCATATGTTGACTGATATGCCGCCCGATGATATAGCACAAATAGGCACGTGCCCGAGCCCGTATCTCCGAAAACTCTTTAATCTCTTTTATCTGCATCTGCACTTGCTCCTTATTTTAATCGTCCGATGACATCACCGAACATCACTTTTTGGTTGATCGCTACTTCAGGTACCATACTGCCCTTTTGCGAAAACATCACGATGGTAGATCCCATCTCAAACCAGCCGAAAAGCTCACCGTGCTCAAGATGAAGATCCTCATAGGTATAGTGCTGCGGCTCTCTGATATCGGAGTTGGTCTTGATCCTCGGCTCGAAAGTCAGTACCATTTTACCCACATTGAGTGCACCGACAAGTACAAGGACATGTGTACGTCCCTTCTTGTCTTCACATTCGATCACGACCCGTTCATTCTCGATAAAGAGATCCTTTTTGTTTCGCAGTAACAGAAAATTGACTGGATAGCATTTGCCGGGGATGTGGGTAGCTGAAAGTATTTTGAGATCGAGCGGCATATGGTATCGGTGATAATCGCTCGGAGAGAGATAGAAGTTGATAAACTCACCTCCTTCCACTTTTTTTGACAGCCCCTCATGGTAGCTGCCAAAGAGTGCATCGATATCGTAGGACATCCCTTTGATCTGATAGGCTTTGCCCTCTGTGACCTTGCCTGCATCTGTGATCAGCGCATCCACACCGGAGATCACTTTGCTCTTGGCTCTTGGCATGGGGACATCCACCTCCAGCGGTCTGGTAAAGAGCGCATTGAGAGACTTATAATCACAGGGGTCACGGAAGCGGCTCATATCGACCCCCATCAGCTTCACATAGCAGAGGTTAATCGCATGCTGGATCAATGCCGGAAATCTATGCTTTGCGAATCTACCGAAATAGTCCGAGATCAACGAGGTATAGTGTCTAACCATTGTTTTCCTTTTTGAGATGCTCAAGCGCTTTGGTCATGAGCACGATATGATAGTTCTCCTGATTGTTGATAAAGTCAAAAAACTTAGAGAGCTCCGGACTGTCCTTGGCGACCGCTTCAGCAAGTTTGACACACTCCTCTTTGGCGGCAAGCTCCTCATCTATCCCTTTGGTCAAGAACTCAGTGACATCATCTATCTGATATAGTTCCGGCATCACGACACGCGGTACAGCAAGTATCCCCATCTTTGCCATCATGTCACCAAAACGTTTGAAATGGAAGAGACTCTCTTCGATCAAAATCTGAAAGATCCTGTTGAGATAGGCATCGTTACTATGGGCTCTAAGATAGTTGTAGATCATGATTAGCTCATACTCTTTGTAACTCTCCTCGAACAAAAAGAGAGTCAATGCATCTCTCGCCTCCTGAGACAACTTGATCTTGGGACACTCACGCTTCATATCAAATGCCGTGATCACTTCATCATCCATGTGCAGCAGCACTTCACGCATATAGCGTATATCGCCGGCGATCCTGCTGTCAAGTTCCTTGTCCGGAGAACTCAAAAGCTGCAGATCAATCTCATTGAGTCTATTGATGATGTCATGCAGAAGCTCGCGCAGCCGTGTTACTTTGATTGGGACAGGGTCACGGTCATAGGTGTAGCTCTCACCCAGCTCGATCAGTTCATACTCCAGCCAGGTAAAGTGCCTGAAAAGAATATCGGCAAAATCAAACAGTACCTGCTTGTTGCTTGTCTGACTCATACAGCCTGCCATCAGGGTTTCCAGCCATACTTCATGGGTTTTGATCATTACGGTTTTCATCTATTTCTCTTCCTCGTTTTGGATTTCCTCTTTGGGAGTGCAACTCTGTGAGACATTGTAGGTAAGAATAGGGTGTTGAGGATCTTCCTGTTGCTTCTCATAGGTATCTACTGCCGCCAGCAACGCCAATGCGACCATCTCGGAACAGGCAGCATCTTCAGGGGGGAGCTTGCCAAGCAGATCCATCGTCGCCGCCACAAGGTTTTTGACACCGTTAAAGTTGAGATCACGCGCCTCTTCGGTCAGCATAGAACCCGCTACCACAGTCGTACTGCAGCCTACCGCCTGAAAAGCGATATCTTTGACATAGGGTTGATCCTCATCTTCCCCTACTTCGATATGTACGACGACCTTCTCACCGTTTTGCGGATTTTTCCCGATCCCGTGCAACTGGGCACTTTCAAGTCTCCCATAGTTTTTGGGCTCCATCAGATGTTCCAAAAGCTGTGCATCGACTTTCAAGATTGCTCCTTACTCTTAATTAAGATAATTATACCCTTTTGTAATGAAAAATCCCCATAGATCGAATATCCTGACGGACAGACCGAAAAATAAATGGAAAATAGGATATGATTTGCTTAGCAAACAGAAAGGATCGAGACAATGGCAAAATATGTACTCTTCGATACAGAGACTACAGGAAACAGAGAAGAGGACAGGATCATTCAGGTCGGTGCGATGATCGTCCATGACAAAGCACACATCGAAGTCTATGATGAGCTCTGCTCCACCACACAACCTATCAGTATCGAAGCGATGGAGGTACACCATATCACTCCGGATATCATCGAGGACAAGGTACCCTACCGCCAGACTGAGTTTGCCGCCAAGGTCGAAGCCTACAACGAACCGGAAAACTTTCTGATCGCCCACAATATCGGCTTTGATCTGGGGATGTTGGAGAAAGAGGGGTTTGAAAACCACTATACACTTATAGACACAGTACGCTGCGCCAAACATCTGCTGCCTGAGAGCCCCTATCACAGACTACAGTACCTGCGCTATGCACTGGGGCTCTACAAGATAGAAAAAGAGGAGGCAGAAAAACTCGGTATCACCATCAAGGCACACGATGCGATCGGTGATGTACTGGTGATGAAACTACTGCTTTCCAAACTGGTGCAGCTCACTCAGGAGCGCTTTGCTGGAGTCAATCCTATGCAAAAGATGGCAGAACTGACCCAAACACCTGTACTTATCAAAACATTCAAATTCGGGAAATATAAAGAGAGGGAGATCGAAGAGATCGCCCGCGAAGATATGGGGTATCTCAGATGGATGCGAAACAACCTCGATCTCGATGAAGATATGGTCTATTCACTCGACTATTACTTGAACTAAAGGCCTTAGACAAGCTCCTCTATTTCGCTATCGCTGATCACGGAGATACGTTTTTCGAGCATATTGATCTCTTCGATCAGTTTTTTGGATATCTCCTCCATCTGCTCGAAATATTGTGCCGCCATAGCACTTTCCGATTCGGATACCTTCTTTTTGGAGCCAAAAAGTTTGGAGAAAAACCCTTTTTTCTCCGTGTCATAATAGATCTTGAAAATATTGAGATAGATATCATGCAACTGGAAATGTAGCTGTTCTATATTTTGCATACTGTCTGCGGGATTGTTACGTATGGCATTGAGTATCTGCCCGTCACTGTAGAACCACTTTCCAAATTTGCACTCTGTGGAGTTGACCGGTATAGACTCCTCATTGACGTCAAATCCGGAGATCAGAAGTTTGGCGCGCTGTACCCAGTTGATATGTGCGGCTTTTGCGGCACGTAAATGTCCGAGGATATCTGCTTTGTTCATGACTTCCTATCCTTTTTTATCCAAAATAATTTACCAAGATATTAACACTATATTATTTAGGTTAAGTTTAATAGATAACAATCGATTATAAAGTCCCGTTTTTGCCCAAATCTCGAAAGATAAAACTTGCAGTCGTCATAACGCTAATGTGTAGAGGGTTTGGGTAAAATTTGAGTTGCACCCATAGGTTCGGTGATGATTTTACTCAGAGCCCATGCACGTGATGGTTGTGACGAATGCTGTTTTATATTGAGAGCTTTGGGCTTTGGTACATTCAAAGTCAAAAGTGCCTATAATTACAGAATTAAAATATATAGTTACAAATAAGTTCCGGAGTATGCTTTATGCTAAGATTTGTCCCGTCACCGACCAGTGATATGCACATCGGCAACCTCAGAGTCGCCATCCTCAACTATCTTGCCGCCAAAGTACGCAATGAAGCATTCCTTATCCGTATTGATGACAATGACAAAGAGAAGATCATCGAGGGCAAAGATACAGAGATCATGCAGATCATGGAGAAGTTCGCGCTCAAGCATGACGAAGTCTATCATCAGAGTGAGCATCACCGTATGCATCAAACACTGGCACTTCGTCTCTTCCAGGAGGATAAAGCCTTCATCTGTACCTGCGAAGCAGGCTCACCTGATCTTTCTCACACAGAAGAGAACCTATGTAGCGGACCATGTCTCCAGGCAGACAAAGAGAGACTCGGCAAACTTAAAGCAGAGGGCAGACCTTTTGTGATCCGTATCAAAGCGCCTCAAGAGGAGATCACTACTACCGACCTGATACGAGGTGACATCACCACTGCTGCGGAAGATATGGAGAGCTTCATCATCCTCAAATCCGACGGTACCCCTGCACGTACATTCGCTACAGCCTGCGATGATATGCTTGGCAGTATCTCGCTGATCATTCGCGAGAGTGATCTGCTGAGCGAAAGCTCCAAAGAGCATCATATCAAATCACAATTGGGCTATACAGAAGAGACAGACTATATTCATCTACCCCCACTGATCTCCTCTACCGGAGAACCGATAAAAGAGATCACGATCAAGAGACTCTTTGAAGAGGGGTTTCTCCCTGATGCGATCATCAACTATCTGCTGCTGTTGGATTGTCCCGGTGCCCCTGAAGAGATATTTACACTGCCCGAAGCGATACAATGGTTCAAACCTGAAGATCTCTCTACAGAAGCGGTACGATTCGACATAGAGCAACTGCGCAAGATCAACAGAACACACCTCATGATGATGGATGACAAAAAACTCTCCACACTTTTTGGCTTTGCCGATGCGGATATCGGAAAACTCGCCAAACTTTATCTCGGCGATGCTTCTACGATCAATGCACTCGAGGCAAAGTTCAAACCTATCTTTGCGCCAAAGCCCTTTGAGACAAAGTGCGGTAAAGAGATGCGTCTACTTCAGGAGATCATCGCCGAGGCACCTATGATCAACGACTTTGAGGCTTTCAAGTCCTATCTTCTCCAAAAGAGCGGACTTGACGAAGCCCAGCTTGACAAACCGCTGCGTCTCTTGCTCACCGGTACCCCAAATGGGCCGCAGATCAGTGAGATCTACCCTTATATCAAACCCTATCTACTGGAGGTAGCTTCATGAATGCACTGCTTTATGCTGTCGCACAGACACTTCACACTGTTATCAATCTCTATATCTGGATCATCATCATTGCGGCACTGCTTAGCTTTGTACGTCCCGATCCCTACAATCCAATTGTTCAGGCACTCTACCGTCTGACAGAACCGGTACTTGGATTTATCCGCCGCAAGATGCCCTTTGTGATCTTTTCGGGTATCGACCTCTCTCCCCTGGTTGTGATCATCGGGTTGCAGTTGGTCGACAACTTCATGATGCGTCTGATATTTGGATAAGATGCGCACCAAAACGATCCTCTTCGTGCTGCTTTTGGGCACGGCTGCCCTCTCGGCAAAAACACTGAGCTACTGGCAGGTACACAACATGCCTTCCAGTGTGGAGAAAGACTACTATATTTGGCGTTTTCTCTCTCAGAAGTTTACCACACCCCTTGAAGCAAAAAATATCATCAAAGAGGCAAGCCATCTCAACAAAAAACTTAAGGTCGCATATAAAAAGAAGACTGGGTACAACCCTCCCGCTATCCAAAGCAAACGTGCCACCACCCCGGATCATATCTGGAAAAGAAGAAGCCGTGCCAACAAATATTTCAAATATGGACTCAAACTTCTGCGTGAAGGCAAACCGCAAAAAGCCGCTGCTTATTTCGATGCTGCCCGCAAAAACTACTTCAAGCGCTATGAGAAGGATAAGACCCTCTTTTGGCTCTACCTTGCAACGAAAAAAAAGGTCTATCTCGATACCCTTCGCCAAAGCTACCATCCCAATATCTATACCCTCATGGCAGCCGATACGGTCAAGGGCAAATACCCTGATACTGTCACCTATAGGATACGACAGAAAAAAACACCTGGATTTAATATCAAAGACCCCATTGCATGGGCAAAAGTCAAAGCGCAAATCAACCGCCTGAGCGATCTCGATGACCTTGCCAAGAGATACGAATCACAAGAGTGTATCGGTATCCATACCTATATCAAAGCCAAAGCCTGCAAACATACCAAGGCCTTCTTCCCGATGCCCTACCGTGATATCATGCAAAAACTCCCCAAAGAGCGTCAGGCACTCATCTATGCGATCGCAAGACAGGAGAGCCGATTTGTACCGGCATCTGTCTCAAGGAGTTTTGCTCTGGGGATGATGCAGTTCATGCCCTTTTTGATCGATCATATCGCCAAGCAGAAAGGAGAGAAGATAGACTATGATGAGATCTTTGATCCCAAAAAAGCGATCGAGTATGCAGACTATCACCTTGACTATCTGACCAAATACCTCCATCACCCACTCTTTGTTGCATATGCCTATAACGCCGGTATCGGGTTTACCAGACGTTATCTCAAAAATCCAAAACATTTCCGTAACGGTCCCTACGAGCCCTATATGAGTATGGAGATGATGGAGAATATACAGGCAAGAGAGTATGGCAAAAAAGTCTTGGCAAACTATGTGATCTATATGAACAAACTCGGTGTACCCACCCGGATATTCCCACTCATGGAGATCTTGACGACACCGGGGAAAACCGATACTTTTAGAAAGTAGCCGGTCTCTTCTTCAGGACTTCAATCATATATTTCGCGATCTTGGCAAAGTGCATACGCCCGCTGCCAAAGCGAGGTGTCACCACTTTCATCTCAAGCCGTTTACTCTCTACATGAGGAAATGAGATACGATAGTAGGAGGTCCATTCCGATATAAAAGAGAGATTTTTTAGTGCATCATCCTCCGTAGAGAGAGGCTCAATTTTCAGGGGGTGTTTCCCATTTAGCGTGAGTTTCAAATGGTCACTGCCCGGTATTGCTGCTGTATCATCGTCTGCATAGATACCTACGATAAAGCTCTCTGCACCCGCTTTATCCTCGCCCAGATAGGTGGCTGTGAGGAGTATTTTTGTGAGGTTATCCTCATAAAATTGCAGTTTTTCTGTCTTGATAAGCTTCTGATGATAGTTTTTCTCCTTCTCAAAGCTTTGGAGAAACGTTTTTTCTGTTTTGGAGCTGCATCCGTCAAGCAGAAGCATCAGTATCATCACTATTGCGGCATAATACGGCATCTCACTCCCTTATAACATTACGGTTAGTTTAACATAGTTTCAATAAAGTTTAATGTATAATTTCATCATCCAAAATCTCGAAATAGAATTCTTTGAATTTGCGTTATGCTCGCATTTACGGGGTTTGCAGAAAATTTGAGTCGCACCCGTAGGTTCGGCGATGATTTTATGCGAAGTCCGTGAATGTGATGATGATGCAAAGTCATGAATTTCTATTTCGAGATTTTGGATCATAATTCACAGAAGGTAATGATGTGTCCAAAAGAGTTGCTGTAGCATTCACCGGTCCCTCCAACAGCGGGAAAACAACGCTCATAGAGAAGATCGCCAGAGTGCTTGTACCCACACGAAAAGTCGCTATTGTCAAGAACGACCCCAAAGACAAGGCGACCTTTGATATCGCGGGCAAAGACAGCTACAAATTCTTTCAGACAGGTGCAGAGGTGGTCGTCACCTCGCCTACACGTACCACATACTTCTCACACAGAGAAAAATCGCTCGAAGAGATCGTCTCTATGATCAACGATTTTGAGATCCTGCTAGTCGAAGGGCTCAAGACCCTGCCGCTGCCGCGTATCGCTATTTTTCGCAACCATATCGATGAGAGCTACCTCGAATGGTCCGAAGCGATCGCAGTGGACGAGAGCGTAGATCTCTCTGTATACGCCATCCCGGATACCATCACTATTTTAAATCTGAACGATACCGAGGAGATCATCCGCTGGATCGACACCCACGCAAAGGAAATATAACCATGCAAAGCATATTTGAAACCATCAAACGCGTCGCTTTCGAGATAGACGAAGCGATCAAGACTGAAGACCTCGGCTACAGTGACAGCGAGAACTCCTCAGGAGAGGATCAGCTCAAGCTCGATGTCCGTTCTGACCTGATTATCGAAAAGGCATTTGCCACAACACCAGTGGTCAAAAACCTTGTCAGTGAAGAGAAAGAAGGGGTACTTGAGCTCAATCCGGAGGGCAGATACACGATCTGCTACGATCCGCTTGACGGCTCCTCTTTGGTAGATGTCAACCTCTCTGTCGGTTCGATCTTCGGTATCTATGAAGGTGCACTACAGGGAGAGAATCTCGTCGCTTCGGCATATGTGGTCTACGGTCCGCGTATCGAACTGGTCATTGCGACACGAAAGGGCAGACCGCAGCTCTATCGTGCAGTGCAAGGCGAGTTCAGACACATAGGTGAGATCACTATGGGCGAAAAGGGCAAACTCAATGCACCAGGAGGGACACAGCAAAACTGGTGTGACTACCATAAAAGCTTCATTGATGACCTCTTTGCTGAGGGATATCGCTTGCGATACAGCGGCGGAATGGTGCCTGACCTGCACCAGATCATGCTCAAAGGTGGCGGACTCTTCTCCTATCCGGGTACATCCGACAAACCCCACGGCAAACTGCGTCAGCTTTTTGAAGTAATACCTTTTGCGCTGATGTATGAACGCTCAGGTGGTGAAGCGATCGACAACAAAGGCAGACGTCTGCTCGAACTCGTCCCCACCCATCCGCATGACACTTCACCCTGCTTTTTCGGCTCGAAGTATGAGATCGCCAAACTCAAAACCGCCTATGGGATCGACGCATAATGTCTGAGCAGGTACTTGATGAGTGGCAGATCGCCCTGCAGCAGAAAAAAAGAGAACTGCAAGCGTGTCAGCAAGAACAGCAGGTCATTAGTTGTTCCCAATGCGAAAAACTCCTCAGCTGTGAACTGCGTGATGCCTATGTCAAAGCTGTCTATGACAGTATGAACAAAGGTACGGGCGGAGGATTTGAGTTCTGACACCCCTCACGTGTTGGCATTTCGGACCAGCAGCAGTTTTTCGCTTCGGCTCATTCTTTTTTTGATATGATACTCCCGTCGGCTCGCCTCGCTTCTTGTCTCGTAGCTTTCGTGATAGACCAGCACCACCGGTCGTCTCGTCCGGGTATACTTCGCCCCTTTATCCGAAACATTGTGTTCTTCGATCCTGCGCTCAAGTTCAGTAGCGATCCCGGTATAGAGAGTATCATCGGCACAGCGTACGATATAGACGAAATACACGCTACTTCCTTTTGTTCTCAAGTTCGTACATTTTATAGTAGACCCTCAAAACATCTTGTGATATATGAAAGCCTTTGGAGAAGCTCTCCGTCTTCATCAAGACATCTTTCTGCTGTAGTGCATCCAGTGTTTGGTAGTAGAGTGCCACTATACGCGGCTTGCCGCTAATCTTCTCGCACTCCTCCACCGGAATATAATACTCGCGTTCCATTCCAAGCAGTTTATAATAGCGTTTACTCCCAAACCGATAGATCTGTTTATCTTCTGTTCTCTGGACTTTGATCTGTGCATAGCGCTGCTGTGTAAGCCTGTTTTCATTGAGTCTTTCGAGGATTCTCTTCTTCTCCTCTTCATCAAATCCGCTTTGCTTCGGGGAAGTGTCAGCCTGCTGCGCCTTGCGCTGTGATTCCCGCCGCTGCGCATCGAGACGCTTCATGATCAGCGCTTTCTCTTCATCCGTATATATCTCTTTGCTGACAATTCTCTCTACATCTGTGTGTTTCTCCATCGGTATTGGCTCCTTGATATGACACTCCTGCTCCCCAGCATCACTTATTATAGCAACAGAGTTTAAAATTATCCGTACTACAGCACTATTTGGCTAAAATATCTTCGATTATACAATCCAAAACTCATTTGTTTAAGGAACACCATACATGTCTTGCGAAAAAGCCTATATTACCACACCTATTTACTATGTCAACGACATCGCCCATATCGGGCATGCCTACACGACCATCATCGCCGATACCCTTGCCAGATACAGCCGTATGACCGGACTGGATACCTTCTTTTTGACCGGTACCGACGAGCATGGACAGAAGATCGAAGAGGCGGCAAAAGCCAGAGGCAAAAGCCCGCAGGAGTATGCCGACGAGATCTCCAAAAAGTTCAAAGACCTCTGGGACGAATTTGACATCAGTTACGACAAATTTATCCGTACAACGGATGAAAACCATATGAAAGGTGTACAGAAGGCTTTTTTGACTATGTACAACAACGGCGATATCTACAAAGATACCTACAAAGGTCACTACTGTATCTCCTGCGAGACATTCTTCCCTGAGATTCAGCTCGTTGACGGCGAGTTCTGTCCCGAGTGCGGCAAACCTACCTCTGTCGTCGAAGAGGAGAGCTACTTCTTCAAACTCTCTGCCTATGAGGACAAACTGATCGAGTGGTACAAAGACAACCCGGACTGTATCCTCCCTCGAAGCAAACGCAATGAGGTGATCCGCTTCGTAGAAGGCGGGCTGCAGGATCTCTCGATCACCCGTACCAGCTTTGACTGGGGCGTGAAACTGCCCAAAGAGATCAACGATCCAGACCATGTGATGTATGTCTGGCTCGATGCTTTGATGAACTATGTCACGGCTCTGGGATACGGTACGGATGAAGCCCTAATGGACTACTGGCCCGCACGCATCCATCTCATAGGCAAGGATATCCTCCGTTTCCACGCTATCTACTGGCCGGCATTTTTGATGAGTCTGGGGCTGCCGCTTCCCAAGCACATCGGCGCGCACGGTTGGTGGACAAGAGACGGCGAGAAGATGAGCAAGTCCAAAGGCAATGTCGTCAACCCAAAAGAGGTGGCAGATGCCTACGGACTGGACAACTTCCGCTACTTTATGCTCAGAGAGGTGCCTTTCGGCGGTGACGGCGACTTCTCCCAGAAAGCGCTGATCGACCGTATCAACTCAGATCTGGGCAACGACCTGGGTAACCTGCTCAACCGACTTATCGGGATGAGCAGCAAATATTTCGACGGCAATGTCGACTCCAGTGAAGTAGAGAAGTATTACAAAGAGGAGCTTGATGAAGTCCATGCCTCTCTTGACAAGCTACCCGGACTGCTCCATGAAATGCAGATACACCGCTACCTTGAAGAGCTCTGGCGTCCCCTTACCGTTGCCAACAAAGCGATCGACAAATACCAGCCATGGACACTGATGAAAGAGGGCAAGGAGACAGAAGCGATGGCGCTCAACGGACTGATCGCCAACATCCTTGCCAAAGTATCGGTCATGCTGGATCCCGTGATGCCCCACACTTGTCCCAAGATCGCCAACGCACTTGGATTTGAGATCACACAGGAGAGCTGGGAAAAGCTGATAGCACAAAAAGCACTGCTCGATACCTTTACAATCCAAAAGACCGATCCGTTATTCCCTCGTATCGAAGCACCGCTGCTTGAAGAGGCAAAGCCGGAAGATACCAAGGCGGAACAGCCGGCTACCAAGAAAGTTCAAGCTCCCAAAGAGAAATCTTCCGCGCAGAGCGAGGGTGTCGCACTCATCGGCATCGACCAGTTTTTTCAGACATCGCTGAAGGTCGGTACGGTTGTCGAAGCACAAGAGGTGCCCAAAAGCAAAAAACTTCTCCTGCTCCAAGTTGATCTGGGAGAAGAGCAGCCGCGCCAGATCGTTGCTGGGATCAAAGAGTGGTACTCTGCTGAGGATATGCTGGGCACGCAGGTCTGTGTCGTTGCCAACCTCAAGCCCGCCAAACTGATGGGCTACAAGAGCGAGGGGATGCTTCTCGCAGCCAAAGATGAAGACGGTCTCTGTATGATCCGTCCAGAAAAACCCAAAAAACCGGGTACTCCGATAGGATAATTAAGGTCAAAATGAAAATAGAAGATATCGTAAATCTCACTGAGGGCAGCCTCGCCAACACACCGCAGGTGACAGCTGTCGAAGCGGCAACCGTCTACCCCTCCAAAGTCGATCATGGCGATCTCTTTTTCTCCTCCAATCAAGAGGAGATAGACAAAGCTGTAGAGAACGGCGCCTATGCGATCGTCTATGATGACGAGAATATAATGCGTAAAGATGAGGAGATCGCCTGGATCAAGGTAAGTGATATTCAACTGGCAGCTTTCAAGCTCGCACGCTATGTCCTCCTGAAAAAAGAGGCGAAATTCTTTCTGCTCACGCCGCATGAGATGAGCTTTTTGAAGATGATACTGCTGCACAAAGGCAACATCGCCATCATCCCAAACGACTGGCGCAAGGCATTTGAGCAGATCGTCAACTCTGAGCATCACCTCTTTGTCGGAGAGGATCGGGAGCTGATGCGCACGATCAAACCCGATGTGGAGCGACTCAGCAGTGATGTGGAGGGATACCCAATCTTCGACACACTCTTCAAAACCACTTTCAAAGTAGGCGGATATGTCTATCAGGAGAAAGAGCTCATACCTTTCCATCTGGACTATCTACTTAGAGCAGTTGACTTCTGCCAAAAGCAGGATCTGCCTTACTCTATAGACCGTATCAAGTATACCAAACACTTCCGACCAGTCTTTATCGATACCCAGCTCAACCCTGTACCCACCGGCAAGAGTGACAAAGTCGCTATCTTTACCGACAATGTACAGGATATCGTCAAAGCCAGAGAGTATATCAAGCGGGGCAATGACTGGGTCAAAGGTATCGTCCTCACACCGCCAAAGACCAAAGTCGACGGTATCGACCGTCCACACTGGTTTGAGACTGAAGAGGAGGTCAGAGAGATCCTCAAAAGCACCCTGTTCAACTACGCTTTCATCTATTCTGCGGACAAAAGTGTACTAAAACATATGAAAGAAGAATATAGCCTTTTTTAAAGGGATATTCCATCACCATCACTAACGGTTTCACTCGATAGCGATAAAGGAGCGCGTAACCCATGAAATGGGCGCTTGCCGTTCGCGACTGCCAGAGCTATCGAGTTAAACCGTACAATTCATCTCTTTTGAAAGATCACCATATTTTTACTATTGTCATCAAGATAGTCACACCCGCATATATCGGCAAGCACCCGAAACGTTTTCGGAGCAAAAAAGACGATATGCGTTGGGTCTTTGTGATAGTACCATCCCGAAAAATCATTGGGATCTTCTGGATAAAACTGGGTCTGAAGTGCGATATATCTACCCTGGTTCAACAGTGTCAGAAGCTCCAAAAAGAGTGTTTTTGGGTCGTGTAGATGCTCAAATACTTCAGTAGAGACAATAAGATCATATTTTTTACTATTATACTCTGTATCGGGATGATACAAAGGATCATAGGCATCAGCTTTTATATTCATATCATTTAATATGTTCGCAAGCAGCCTGCTGCGGCCGCACCCAAAATCCAGTGCGGTTCCAACTCCCGATACCCTTGGCATCACAAAATCCAAAAATCGCTGAAAGTACGCCCGATATCCCTCATCTGCTTCATCATTGGTATGCAGGTCATAACGTCTCTTTTGCTCTTCAAGCGTCTGATGATACACGGGATCTTTGAAGATCACATCACACTCTTGGCAGCGGTGATAGACTATGCCACTCTTCTCGTCAATAAAACGGAATGTTTTGCCGGTACATATCAGACACTCCAAAGCGACTCCTATTGTTAAATGTTCCCTAAAGTTTTAATCTCTGTTATGTTACTATTAATCCAGTTAATTTTGACATGAAACCCAAATATCGAAATAGGATTCTTTGAATTTCTACTTTTAGATTTGGGTAAAAAATACAGGAAACCCATGAAACGACGTGATTTTCTCACCACTACAGCTATCGGTGCAACAGTACTTGCTATGACGGGATGCCACAGAGCAGAAGAGTCAGAGAGCAGCAGTGCTAACGTGCATATCAACAAGGGCAAGAAGGTCACTCTCAAGCTGGCGACCTCATGGCCGGCACACTTCCCTATCATGGGGACAGGCGTAGACCGTTTTGCCAAGCGCTGTAGTGAACTCAGCGGCGGTACGCTCGAGATCAAGGTCTTTGCAAAAAACATCCTTGTGCCAGCTATGCAGGTCTTCGATGCCTGTTCCGCTTCACAGATCGATGCCTTTCACTCCGGTGTCTACTACTGGAAAGGCAAAAACCCGGCTTTCAGTATCTTCGGTGGGATGCCGCTTGGACTGCTGAGTGACGAGATGATCACATGGTTCAAGTTTGGCGGCGGGTATGCACTATGGAGAGAACTCTATGCTAAGTACAATCTCTACCCCCTCATAGGCGGTACGACAGGGCCGCAGATGGGTGGATGGTTCAAAAAAGAGATCAAAAGCCTCGATGACCTCAAGGGCCTGAAGATGCGTATCCCCGGTCTGGGCGGTGAGGTGATGAAAAAACTGGGGGTCAATCCTGTACTCCTTCCTGCCGGCGAGATCTACACCGCACTTGAGCGCGGTACTATCGATGCGACAGAGTGGGTCGGTCCTGCACTTGACAGCATGATGGGCTTTGCCAAAGCGGCACCCTACTACTACACCGGATGGCATGAGCCCG